>DATBMP010000343.1:0-14410 GCA_036554845.1 Pyrinomonadaceae bacterium | reverse complement strand
TACATGCCTTCGTCGGCATGGACCATGACAGGCATCAGACTGAAGATTATGGAAAGAACAAGACACGACGCCGTAGTGCGCGTGAATTTTGAGCGCATGTTTGAAGAGTTTCCTTTTAAAGGAGTTCATTTTTTCGGATATTAACAGATGGGTGAGGGTTTAGAAATCATCGGTCTCTACGAGAGAATTAGGTTAGGCGCCCCTCAGTAAACAAAAAGACCCGGGTTGTTGGGACCCGGGTCTTTTCCTGGAGATGTAACCACTCGCTACTGTCGAAAACTCAGAAGCAGATACTGAAGAGGGTTAACTGGCTCGTCATTGATCCGGACTTCATAATGCAGGTGTGGGCCAGTCGAACGTCCAGTTGAACCAACCCGACCGAGATACTCCGCACGGTCAACCGGTTGTCCTTCAGTCACGTCGATCTTTGAGAGGTGACCATAACGCGTCGTGAGTCCACCTCCGTGATCGATAACGACAAGTTGCCCGTAGCCGTTTTGCCAACCGGCAAAAGAAACCTTTCCACTAGCTCCGGCGATTACGGGCGCACCCATTGGCGCATCAATGTCCTGGCCTGAATGGAACTCATATGATCCGCCGCCGAACGGATTCCGACGACCACCAAAACCACTCTCCAACTTGCCATCTACCGGCCACACAGTTGGTGTGTAACCTTGCTTACGAAGAACTGCTTCGTAAGCCCTCATGTTCTCTTCGAGACGGCTCATCTTAACTTCGAGTGCCGCCAAACTTGTTGCATCCAGTGGCGTGGCCGGGCCGCCTGTGCCCGGTAAAACGGTCACGGTCTCTTCATGTACGACGCCGGACTTTTCTGCCAGCTTGCGTGATGTCGTCTCAACTGCCTCGACTCGGTTGTTAAGCTCGTTCAATTCGTGCCGCTGGCGCTCGTTCTCAGCGCGCAAGCGTTCGTTCTCAACTTCGATTTTGAGATGTATTGCCTGTTGCGTCAGGCCGTAGAAGCCGTAGACAGTGCCGCAGAGCATAATCACACCAACAACTCCGAAGAGTTTCAGCCATCGCTTTTCGACACAGAATCGGCGAATTTGGGAACGGGATCGGGACGTGTGGGCGATGATGAAGGCATAAAATCGGTCGTCACTTGCCATGTTCGATGTGCTCCTGTTGCTTGTCGCAGAGCGGCAGCGCAAGCAACTGCAAAAACGCACTGACGCCATATAGGCGCGAGTGCCAAGGGATATGACTCACTTGAGGTTTCTTGGTCTTTACCTGCTTGAAGATTCCTTGCAGCGGATGAAGCTTTCTCCCCGTGTCCGAGATAAGTTCGTCCGGCCGGTTCCGCAAAGAGACGGTGACCGTATCACACGGCTGCAGAGCATTGCAACCACCTTCAACCTGTAAGAACTTTCACAGAAATGTGACTGTGGGCGTAAGTTGTAGTGAGAGGGAAGGATACGTTTGCGCTAAAAATCTTCGGCTTCCCGCTTCCTCCGGCGCCTATCGCGGAAGATCGCCAGGAGAATCATCACCACTACGGCAATGAAGATCGCGACGATGAGGAACTTGAGCAGAACCAGCACGAAACCGACGAGGGTGATGATTTCCTTGAGTAACGCAACGATCAGAAGAATGAGGGCGGTGATTGCACCAAGGCCGCCTAATGCTTTTAGAAAAATGGTCATGGTAGATAAGTCCTAGGGCGTTATTGCTATTTAGCGTCTTTCAAATGGAATTGCAGCGGTCCCTTTACGGCCTAGCTGTGTGGTCTCACCCGTCCGAAAACGCTGTTCGAGCGTACTATGAACGATCACTGAAGGTGGCGCCCTGCGTGAATCAAATCTAATTACCCGATCAGCCGAGCGTTTCCGGCGGACATAGTCGAACAGCATGTAAGCACCCAACAAAACTAGAGCAACTGGCAACACCTCTCGCACGGGCAGTTGCACTCCGAGAAGCGTATGTAACAGAAACACGGTTCCAATCAGAATCAGCGTCACACCCCACGCGAATGGGTTTCCGTAGAGTCGCCTTGCGATTACATCTTCTTCCGTATCTGGCGACAAACCTGCCCGCATCAACTGCGCGGTTCGACACGCATCAACTGCCGCGAACAACCAGGTCCCTACAACTCCAAGAATGAAGAACAGCAAACCCTGAGTTAGGACGGCCATCTGAAAGAAACTCGCAAAGATCGCGAAATGAACGATGGCCTTAGCTGTTTGACCGTTGTATGCGGCGCCAAGACCTGGAACAAACGACAAGAGCGTTGCTACAAAAGGTGAGCTTTTGCGTCTGATTACATGAGATGCATTCGCTGGTGGCTGATTACGTAACAACTCAACGCCAGCAACGATGCATTCCTGACAGAAAGGAAACCCGCGAATTCGGTGATCGCAAGCAGGACAAAGCCAGCGAGCGCATTGATTGCACTGAACCACTGCTGGATTCTTCGGATGATAAGCGCAATACATCATCTGATTTGTCCCTCAAACAACCGAAACGTTAATTCTTCGCACCTGCGGTCTGGATTGCTCCAGGTACCTGCTCCGCAAGTCTCAAGCTCGCTTCGTAGATCCCGCCAATGGAGCCATCACGCGAAACGGTATTCGTCAAAACGAACACAGCGACAAGGAGCATCGTTGCTACCGTCGCGAGTTGAGGAGAAACAATCGGATCAAGCAATCCACGTAACCACGAAGCGGCTCGTGATGTCAGCGGTGCGCGTACTTCTTCCGCCCGCACGGTGCCAATCGTCGCCTGCAGAATCCGTTCATTGAGCCCTACCGGGACTGTCATCTCCTCAGCGATGTAGGTGTAGCAGGCGCCAATTGAACGAACTACTTCACCCGGTAGTTCGGTGCAATTCATGCAGGTCGCCGCGTGACGTTCCCATCGATGATAAAGCGGAGCCGGCAGAAATCCATCCAGGTAATCGGTCAAGAATTCCTCAAAGTCGCTACAGTTCATCGCGACTTCCGGCGTAGTTTTCTGAAGAATTACAGCTTCAAGCTCATGCGGTGGTGGAGGTACCGGAGCCATCTTGCAAGCCTCAACGGTCTGCTTAACTTGTGTAAGGGTATCGTGACAAATGGGACACCGCAGTGCGTGCTCCGCAAAGGCGCGGTGTGTTTCTGCGGGTAACTCTCCGTCGAGATAATCAGTCAAACGATCTTCGAAATCAGTGCAAAGCATTCTGGTTCTCTTCCTGCCCCCAAGATTCTCAATTAGAAGACCATGACTTCTGCCAAACAAATGGTCGTTCTTTCTAGGCCTCACTCATCGCAACTACTTTCATTCGTCTCAGGATCTTCGCCAACTCAATGCGTCCCCGGTTGATGCGCGACTTCACGGTGCCTTCCGGAATCCTCAACAAGTCGACGATCTCCTGGTAACTGAGCTCTTCAATGTCCCGCAGGATGACGCATGTCCTCAGATCGGGTGAAAGCTTGTCGATCCCCGCCTGAACCTGCGCTCCCAGTTCCTGCCGTTCCATCTCTTTCTGCACCGAGTTGCTGGTGGTGCGCAGATGGTACGTGTGATCCGCCAAGTCGTCGGCCTGATTGTCGTGTGGCGTACGCTGTCGCTTGCGATAGTCGTCAATTATCAAATTGCGCGCCAAACGCATCAGCCAATTCTGTAGATCACCCTGCTTCGGGTCGTATTGATCCAAAGAGCGATAAACCCGAATGAAAACTTCCTGCGTCAGATCTTCCGCCGCATCAGCACGCGACGTAAAACGGTACGCGAGGTTGTAGATCCGGCGGGAGTAGCTCTGCACAATCTCTTCCCATGCCGCCCCATCGCCTGCGCGACACCTGCGAATCAATTCGGCTCCTTCGCTGGCAGCCAAGATTCTTGCAGCCCCCACCTGTTTGCTTCTCCGGCTCAACCGAAAATTACGAAATACTCATTCGGGCAAGGTGGAAAACTCCCTTGTCAAGACCGGATTACGAAGCGTTACTCATTAAAGTTCCGCGAAGGCCGGTGACTTCTGCCGGTAATGAAAACTTTGTAATCACTCTCAGGACTACCCTTAATCGAGAGTCGTTTCCCGCTATTCTTGCCCGCTATATCAAACTGTAGTAGCCTTTCGCGTCGGCCCTATATCTTGTGGTTTGACCGTCAGTGAGTCAAGCTACTCTCATCGATCGCCACTCCGTGAAGCATACATCCACACGCAAATACCTCGAATTCACGGCGCTGTGTCTTCTTGCGGTTGCCTTAATCTGGTGGTTCGGTAGAAAGCTTGATTGGGTTGAGGTCAGGGCCGCACTCAGCAAAGCAGATTGGTTTCTTTTAAGTGTTGCGGTTCTGGTGATCTCGGCAGCCTATCTCTTTAGAGCCTATCGCTGGGGGACACTTCTCGCGCCACTTTGCCCTGCCCGAATATCGGACTTGTTTGCAGCAACAACCGTAGGCTTTGGTGCAGTCTTTTTAGTTGGCCGCGCCGGCGAGGTGGTTCGACCAGTAGTCCTTCCGATGCGCGACCCACGCATTCGTCCTAGTGCGTCTTTTGTCACGATTCTCGTTGAACGAATCTACGACTTGATGGCGGTGATACTTATCTTTGCCATCAACCTGTTATGGTTCAGACCTCCCACTGACAGCTCGATCGAGCTCGCGAAGGTGCGGTTTGCTGGTGCAGTCCTTCTAGGACTAGCAATAGCGGGAATCGTTGGTCTGATTTGGTATCGCCGCAATTCAGAGAGGGTCATTCAAATATGGCAACGACTATTTCGTGGTCGTTGGTTCATGCCAAATCGGATTAACCGAGCTTTCGTGAGTTTACTCGAACAGTTGGCGAGGGCTTTGCGCGTCCTGGTCGATGCGAAAGAATTGGCAGTGACTATTGCGTGGACCACTTTGGTCTGGTTTGGAATCGCATTGGCCAACCTGCTCGTCTTGCGTGCCTTTGGACTCCCATTCGGCATTAAGGAAACATTGTTCGTTTTGGGTTGGTCTTTGGTTGGCTCGTTGGTTCCAACACCCGGCGGTGCAGCAGGAGCATTTCATGCCGCGACTGCTGCTGGACTGCTGGTGCTAGGTGTAACCAGAGAGACTGCCGCAGCTATTTCGATCGTGATGCACCTGGTCGATTTTGGACCGGCGTTGTTGATCGGGCTCTTCTATTTCATTCGCGGTGACATCAATATCTCGAGGTTGCGTTCGTTGATTTCAACCGACGCACTGGAACAGGCGGTCGAGCGAGAGGACGCTGTTCCCGCGTCGAGACCGGAAGTTGAGGTCGCTTCACGCGAGGTCAAAGAGAGCTACATCCGTTCCTGAATTCCCCCTGCGAGGTCCATTGATATGAAATGTCCGTTTTGTGCTTATCTTGAAGATAAAGTCGTCGATTCACGAGAATCCCGCGAAGGGGACGCTATCCGCCGTCGCCGTGAGTGCCTGCGGTGTGAAAGACGATTCACCTCGTATGAACGCATTGATGAAATACCGTACATGGTCATTAAGAAGGACGGCCGCCGCGAAACCTTTGACCGTAACAAAGTCATGGCCGGTTTGCTTCGTGCTTGTGAGAAACGTCCGGTACCTTCGTCAAAACTGGATGCGATAGTAAATGCAATTGAAAAATATGTGCAGGAATCCCCCGAACGCGAACGCCCAACAAGTAAGATTGGTGAGATGATAATGCGTAGGTTGAAAGAGCTCGACAAGGTAGCCTACGTTCGGTTCGCTTCGGTTTATCTGGAATTCGAAGATGTTTCAGAGTTCATGACTGAGCTGAAACACTTGGTTAAGGCTCGGGCAGGCGGCTCGAGTGTGAGAAAAGCATAAGCGAGGCCCAGCATGATCAAGCCGGTTCGCGCCACTGGATTAGAGCGCTTGGAATTGCAACGACTTCGTGATCGCGTTGGTAGGTTGTTTGCCGCTCTACAGGAGGCTACGGAAGCGGACGATCCACTTGCGTCAGGTGCATGGGCGCCACCCGTTGATCTCTGCGAGACAGAAGATGCGATCTACATTCGCGTCGAACTTCCAGGAGTCGCCGCAGAGAACGTCAACATCTCGTTAACGAACACGCAGCTGAAGCTCTGGGGTGATAAGAAGAAACAGTCCAGGCGACGTCGGGTGATCTCTCATCTTTGTTCCGAA
This sequence comes from Pyrinomonadaceae bacterium, assembly GCA_036554845.1. Classification (GTDB taxonomy): domain Bacteria; phylum Acidobacteriota; class Blastocatellia; order Pyrinomonadales; family Pyrinomonadaceae; genus PSRF01. Next base: position 8,320 of record DATBMP010000343.1, on the reverse strand, counting down.
CGAAGCTTTGGGAGATTCAATCGACTTGTGCCTTTGCGTTGGCCAGTGAGTGTTCGCGACGGTACTGCTGAACTGAAAGACGGCGTTCTCTTGATTCGACTACCCAAGATAAAAGACCGTCGTGGTGCGGAATTCCGTCTTAGCGTAAAGGGTCCAACTGAGCAGGAAGATCTTTCATGAATGAGGGAAATCGGTAAGTTCAAGTAGAATCAAATCATGGCAATTATCAAAGACGCGGAAATTTCTGAGAGCATCGAGAACGTCGATCCTGAGCAACAACTACAGGTTCCCAGCGAACTGCCGGTGTTGCCACTGCGCGACATCGTCATCTATCCATTCATGATCGTCCCACTTTTCGTGTCGCGGGAAAAATCGATCAGGGCGGTGGACGAGGCCCTCGGCGAGAATCGGATGATCCTGCTGGCCTCGCAGAAAGACCTGGATAAGGAAGAACCAACCGCAGATGATCTCTACAAAGTAGGAACAGCGGCCGTGATCATGCGGATGCTGAAACTGCCTGACGGTCGCATTCGCATCCTGGTCCAGGGATTGGCGCGTGCCGAGATCGAATCTGTTGATACGAGCGGTGAGTACATTCGCGCCCGCGTTCATGTGATGCAAGAGCTGCTTCCTCCCGAGCGCTCGCTTGAAGTAGAAGCGCTGGTGCGAAATGTACGCGGTTCAATGGAGAAGGCGATCAATCTGGGAAAAAACATCTCCCCCGAGGTTATGGCAATAATCGCCAACCTCGATGATGCCGGTCGTCTGGCGGATCTTTCAGCGTCGAACCTGGAACTCAAAGTTGAAGATGCGCAATCGGTCCTCGATATCGCAGACACTACTGCACGTTTACGTCGCGTCAATGACCTTCTGAACAAAGAGATCGAGGTTCTGACCGTACAGCAGGAGATCAACACGCAGGCGCGTGCCGACATTGATCGTTCGCAACGCGAGTTCTACCTGCGACAGCAGATGAAAGCGATTCAAAGTGAGCTCGGTGAGGGAAATGAGCTCGCAGAAGAGATTGCGCAGTTCCGCGAAAAGATTGAAGCGGCGACCATGCCGAAACCCGCTGAAGAAGAGGCACTGCGACAGTTGAAGAAGCTGGAACGCATGCATCCGGATGCGGCAGAGACAGCAACCCTGCGCAACTGGATGGAGATCATGACCGACTTACCATGGTCCAAGTCGTCGGTCGACAACCTCGATCTACAGAAGGCAGAACGAATCCTCAACGAAGACCATTACGGTTTGGAGAAGGTTAAAGATCGGATCATTGAGGCATTGGCTGTTCGTAAATTGAAGGAGAAGCCGAAGGGACCCATTCTATGTTTAGTTGGACCACCGGGGGTAGGCAAGACTTCTTTAGGGCGATCTATTGCGCGAGCTTTGGAACGAAAGTTTGTCAGACTGTCTTTGGGTGGTGTTCATGACGAAGCTGAAATTCGCGGCCATCGACGAACGTATGTCGGCGCGATGCCCGGCCGAGTCATACAAGCGATCCAACAGGCAGGAACCAACAACCCACTGATCATGTTGGATGAGATCGATAAGGTGGGAGCAGATTTTCGCGGCGACCCGTCTTCCGCGTTGCTGGAAGTTCTCGATCCGGAACAGAACAACTCGTTCCGTGACAACTACCTCGGTGTCACGTTTGATCTGTCGAACGTGATCTTTATGACGACGGCCAATGTGCTGGATACGATTCAGCCTGCTTTGCGAGACAGAATGGAAGTCATTCGACTGGCGGGTTACACCGAAGAAGAGAAGCGTGAAATTGCCCGTCGCCATCTCTTGCCAAAACAGATGGAGGAAAATGGCATTACACAGAAAGACCTTCATATCTCTCGCACCGCTCTAACTGCGATCATTCAGCAATACACACAAGAGGCAGGACTCCGACAACTTGAACGAGAGATTGGACGAATCTCTCGCAAGGTGGCCCGACGTATTGCTGAAGGACACAAAGGCACGATTCGGGTTTCGTTAAAGAACATACATGAGTTTTTGGGTGCGCCGAAGATTATTCCAGAAGAAGTGTTGAAGAAGGACCAGATCGGAGTATCGACCGGTCTTGCATGGACCGCTGTTGGAGGTGACGTGCTTTTCATCGAAGCACTGAGAATGAAGGGCAAAGGTGCTTTGGTTCTTACGGGTCAACTCGGTGATGTGATGAGGGAATCAGCACAGGCTGCATACTCATATGCGAAGTCGCGAGCGAAGGAACTCGGAATCAACGAAGAGGACTTCAATACTTACGATCTCCACATTCACATTCCCGAAGGGGCAATACCGAAAGATGGTCCATCGGCTGGAATAACACTCGCGACCGCGATGGTGTCGGCGCTTTCACTGCGCCCGGTTCGGAAAGATGTCGCGATGACCGGTGAGATCACCCTGCGTGGAAATGTTCTGCCGGTTGGTGGCGTTAAAGAGAAAGTTCTAGCTGCGCGCCGTGCGAGGGTGTCCACAATTATTCTTCCCCAACAGAATCGTCGGGATCTCGATGATGTGCCGAAAGAGCCGTTCAAAGACATCAAGTTTGTCTTTGTTGAGAATGTTCGTCAGGTTTTCCGCGAAGCATTGAGAGAAAAAGAGATACCTCCTCTTACTTCGGGCACACGACCTCAGCGAGTGCCGCAAGCAGCTTCTCCCCGAAGTGTTTAATCCGAAAAGGTAATCACAACATTAACGTAAAGCCTGTGGTTACCTTTTTGTGCAACCAGCCTGCTCATCAATCGAATCCTAATCATTGAAAGGATGGCCCCTCAGATGGGGGCGCAGGTGCCACTCGGGAAGTCATGTTTAAGGTCGGCAACAATCGGTTCGTTCTTCGGTTGGTAGTTGCGACTAGCGTCGTTGCGTTTCTTGCCGGATGTTCAGGCGGCGGAAAGCGGAATACCAACTTTCCGAACGTCAAGATCAGAAACTTTGGTCAGATGGACCATCGCTTCTATCGTGGGGCGCAACCCAGGGAGGACGAATTCAAGGAACTGAAGAACCTGGGCATCACGACGGTTATCGACCTGAGAGACGATCCAAGGTCTTACGAGCGAGCTGAGGTTGAGTCTCTGGGGATGCGTTACGTGAATATTCCTATGGATGACAGAACCTATCCGCGAAACGAACAGGTGGAAGATTTCTTCAAGGTTGTCGATGATCCGGACACCGGAAAGTTCTTTGTCCACTGCGCAGGCGGACGACACCGAACAGGTGTGATGGGCGCGGTCTATCGCTTTAGAAAAGATGGTTGGGATTACGATCGTGCCTACAAAGAGATGGAGGAATACGATTTCTACACCCGTTGGGGCCATGGACCAATGAAGGATTTCGTGTGGGATTACTGGCAGCAGCAGCAGGCCCAGAGTGGCCGATAGTCATTCCACGACGGGAGTATTTCGGGTTTTCTTTATTGCGCACTGAATTTTTAATAGTTCCGATCCAAAGCGGTGTCGCGCTGCGCTTGCCACCGCACTCCAAGGCGCTTGCCACCGCACACGAGGATGCCTACCTTCTCCGGCCAAGGCGTTCATACGTTCCGAGTCGCGCCAGTTCATTCGTCCTCTCACGTACTTCACCAGTCAGGATATCGATCTCAGACGGAGTGTAGTTCGCTGCTCGAAAGGCATCGCGTAGTTGCTTGTTACTCAACTGAGACAATAGATTTCCCACCCAGACAGCATCCGAAATCGTAATATCACTGAACAGTCCGTTACGTTTGCCGTTGTAGTGAAAGTCAACCCGGTTGTCCTCGACTTCATCGACGAACTTTGCTTTCCGATAATCCTCCGGTTCGTTCCGGCTTCGCGTCAGTCTCCAAAAGAGTGGCGTGTTGCTTGATTTGCCAAACGTCGCTCCCAGATCACTGATGATGTAGCGAAGCTCGTTGCCGTTTCGACCACGGACCAACAAGATCTCGTTATTCGAATCCTTGATGTCCCAATTATTGATCAGGGCCATCATCACCTTCAGACCCCGAAACTCTCGTGTATCGATAAATGGGTTTTCCTCCCACTTCCACTCATCGAGACGCTTTACGTTGTCGGGTCGTGCTTCGAGTCGCACATTCCTAAAAGCACCTTTGCCAACTATCTCCAGGTTGGGTACGAGATAGTTAACCTCCGTCACGTATCCAATCGCCCACAAGAGACGGACCGCGGCAGTTTCGGATTGCGCCTCTTTGCCAATCTTCGCAGACCATTCCCGTCCTGACGCGTCTCGGACTCTGTATTTTTTCGAGTAGCCACCCTTGTCTTCTTCAAGAAAAGTGATGCGACGTAGATCGGGTCGCATCGCTGTGCCACCTGGGCCAAGAAACAGGTCACGACTCTTGATGTCGGAAGGACGTTGCCACATCACTGCCGTTCCCCTGGGCAACGGTTTTTTCTTTTTGGATTCTTTTGGGACTACCGTGACTGGCAGGCTGGTGATCAGAAGTAAGCAAACAAAAAGAGCTGCAACTCTCGCGCGTCGACTCTGCATAGAGTTATCCCCCCATTCAAGATTTCAGATCCAGTTATTGAGGGGAACAACACGAGGGATTAAGGCAAAGCGGGAAAAACAGCAGCAATCTCCTCCCACGAAATCCCAAGAGTCAGGTCCGTAAAAAGCTCTCCTGGCTATTGAACTGCCCGTCGCCAGATGCGACGGTGATTGGCACGTACTTGCCGTCCAATAGCAGTTCATGAGCCTTGGCATTGTCTTGCAGATACGCCGGCAGCACGACGTCTTTTAGATAAGTCTTCAAAGCAAGGTCTTCAATCGGAGCAACTACCTCGACGCGATTCTTGAGATTACGCGACATCAAATCCGCACTGCCGATAAAGACCTCGTCATTACCTCCGTTGGCAAAGTGAAAGATTCGACTGTGTTCCAAAAATCGACCGACGACGTTTATTACTCGAATGTTTTCCGACAATCCGGGAACACCCGGCCGCAGCATGCAGATGCCCCTCACAATTAGCTCGATCTTCACGCCGGCATTCGATGCCTCATACAACTTCTCAATCATCTGCTGGTCAGCTATGCGATTCAGCTTCGCGGTGATTCGGCCCTGGCGACCGGCTTCCTGATGTTTGATCTCACGATCGATCAGCTCCGTCATCTTGCTCCGAAGATTAACTGGCGCCACCAGAAGCTTGCGATATTCAGTCTGTCGTGAACAGCCTGTCAGGTAGTTAAATAGATCCGTTGCGTCAGCTCCGATATCCGGATTCGTTGAGAAGAGACCAACGTCAGTGAAGGTCGTCGATGTAGTGGGGTTGTAGTTTCCCGAAGCGATATGAACGTAGCGTTTAAGTGAATCGCCTTCGCGCCGCACAACGAGTGTTAACTTGCCGTGGGTTTTTAGGCCGACGATGCCATAAACAACGTGTACGCCAGCCTCGTCTAATCGATTAGCCCACTCGATATTGTGCTCCTCATCGAACCGGGCCTTCAGTTCTATCAATGCAGTTACCTGCTTGTCCTGCCTGGCTGCACGAATCAACGCCGGCGGAATCGGCGAATCGGGTCCCGTCCGATAGAGACACATCTTGATCGCAACCACATCCGGATCTTCCACCGCGGCGTTCACGAAATCGGTAACACACGTGTACGAGTCGTACGGATGATGGACCAGAATGTCGCGCTGCGCGATCGTCTCAAACACCTTATCGATGCTTGGCCATTGAGGCGACGCGGGTTTGAAGGGCCTATCCTTCAGATCGACTCGGTCCAGTTTATAGAGCGACATGAAATCGTTTATCGCCAAAGGACCATCGAATCGATAAACATCTTCCTCAGAAAGGTCGAGCGCCTCTGTCAGATACGCAACCATCTCCTGAGGCATGTCGGCAGAAACCTCGAGCCGGACAGGAGAGCCGAACTTTCTTTCATGAACCTTCTCTTTAATTAAGCTGAGCAGGTCGCTGGCTTCTTCTTCGCGTATATCAAAATCGGCGTCACGCGTAACGCGAAAGCGGTAACACTTGCCCGGCCACATCCCTGGAAACAGCTTGTTGATGTTCGCTTCAATCAGATCTTCCTGAAGGATGAACTTGGTTCGTGAACTACCGACAGGGATCAGCCGCGGCATCACGGATGGGACTTTGATCCGGACAAACCTGGGTTCGAATTTGAACTTAGGCGGATCTGCCGGAGACGGTTCAGGAGGAGCTTCTACTATCAGACCCAGATTTAGACTGAGTGGCGAAATAAAAGGAAACGGATGACTGCGATCAACAGCAAGCGGAGTCAGAACCGGCATCACCTTCTCCACAAAAAAAGAATCTATCGCCTCCTTTTCATCCTCGGAAAGCTCACCGTAAGACGCGATGGTTATTCCGGCCTCTCTCAGTGCTGGAAATATCTGTTCATTGAGACACCTGGCTTGCTCTTTGATCATCGGCAAGACAGCTTTCCGAATCTCCTGGAGTTGTTCTTCCGGCGTCATGCCGTCGGGAGACAGTTCGGTGACGCTTTCGTCGAGCGTCTCTTTTAGCCCCGATACACGAATCATGAAGAACTCGTCGAGGTTCGAAGAGACAATCGACAAGAATTTCAGTCGTTCGAGTAACGGGTTTTCGGGATCAAGCGCCTCGCCAAGCACTCGCTGGTGAAAGTGAAGGAGACTAAGTTCCCGGTTGAAAAAGAGACGGGTACTGTTTTCCGCGATCTGCTCGAGCTTGGGAAGCTTCGCGGTATCGTACAGCCGGTTCACCGGTTCTTTTGTGATTGCTGTTGACATTCTTTTCCGACCTGACCCGTTCGGAGTGCGGGAGAGCCTGTATGAACTATTGGCAAAGCACATACCGCGGGAAGTTATCCGGCATGTTTTTGACGAAGTTTACGAGGTAGCAGCGGAGCGAAGCGTTGCACAGGGAAATTTTCGTAACGAAAAGAGCATGAAATAGTGTACCGATTCCATGCTGAGCGTCGAAGAACGCTACAAGGCACTTTCGGGCCTCATCCGAAGACACTGCATTGGAACCCGGTGATACCTCGGGCGTGCAACACTCTTTGGAGGCCCGGATTCGAGTCGCAAAAAGAAGTCGTCAAACCGGCGCAACCCGAGGCCGACACGAGGCATCTCGTTACTGGTTCTTAGGCCGCTTCTTTAGTGGAAAACTTCACCGAATTAGCGTTTCTACTTACCAGCGATTTGTTTGACACCCCAGAAAACCGTGTGGTAACCTCCGGTTGCTTTTGGCTCGACTGCACGAGCGCTTTCTGTGGTGCCAAGTCTAAGAGGGGCCTAAAGATACCTCGCACAAACATGTGAATGCCGCAAACGGTCCGACACCTCTTCTGGGTCGCCTGGGATTCGCACTTACACCATGTGAAGGAGATCGGAGTTTGAACTTCCCTCGTTTCATCGCCCGCGCGGCTCTCCCTGCAATCTTTGCAGCGTCAGCCAGCATTTCATTTGGGCAAATTCCAGCCGGTTCATCAGCACGCACTATTCCAACTGAAGTTGAGAAATCTAGTGCTCGCGTGTCGCACGTGATCGCCCAGTCGGAAGACCATTTCCGCAAGGGCAAGTTAAATCTGGAAGACAACAAGCGGGAACAAGCTCGGGAAGAGTTTGATAAGGCTGTTGACGTGATTCTCGAGTCCGGATTGGATGTGCGCGCCAGTCAACGACTTCAGATTTTCTACCTGGAACTTGTTGAGCGGATCTATCGCGAAGAAGTTCCAACAGGTCATTCGGTTCCGGTTTCGGTAAACCGAACAGAGTTGGTTGCGCAAAACACGCAGCAGCAGCAATCAGCACCGCCTCAGATTGGTTTTCGCGAACAGAGAATCGAGCCATCACCATTGGATGAACTGAGCAAGCTCGTTCTAGAACCAGGTGAGCAGAATGTTTCTGATGGCGACTTGATGACTTTGGAACAAGCGAAGAGCAACGTTAACTTTGCTTTCTCCAGCAATCCTTTAATTCAGCAATACATAAACTACTACCAGGGCCGGGGTCGATCGACGATGGAGTCGGGACTGCGCCGCTCAGGTCTGTACATGAAGATGGCTAGACAGATCTTCATGCAGGAAGGTGTTCCGGTAGACATCACCTGGCTCGGCCAGGTCGAGAGTGCATGGAGACCAAAGGCGATGTCCTGGGCTGCCGCTTCAGGGCTGTGGCAGTTTATTCCGAGCACCGGTCGGGAATATGGACTGCGCCAGACTGCCTGGGTAGACGAAAGAAACAGTTTCGAACAGGCTACGCGCGCTTCAGCACGTTATTTGAAGAGTTTGGCCACTCGCTACAACGGAAATTGGGAGTTGGCGATGGCTGCGTACAACACAGGCGCAGGCAATATCGACAGGGCCATCTCTCGAGCGG
>DATBMP010000288.1:0-4748 GCA_036554845.1 Pyrinomonadaceae bacterium | reverse complement strand
AGTTCGTTCACCAATGCACACGCTTCATGAAGGTCTTTGACGATGATGATTGCTCCGAACTGAGCGAGCGATTCTCGGATCAGGTTTGCGCGCGGAAGACCAATAGATTGTTTATGGAGCTCGGTGGCAACAGCCGAGGCCAACTCGTTGCTGGTCGTAACTAAAACCGATGAGGCGTCTGCACTGTGTTCCGCCTGGGCCAGAAGATCGCTCGCGACATATGCGGCGTTTGCAGAACCATCAGCGAGAATCACGACCTCACTTGGTCCGGCCAGCGAGTCGATTCCCACTACACCAAACACCAGTTTCTTCGCTGCGGCAACGTATCTGTTTCCTGGTCCGGTGATCTTGTCCACACGGGGAATTGTTTCGGTCCCGTATGCGAGTGCCGCGATCGCCTGCGCGCCACCCACTGCATAAATCTCTGAAACACCGAGTTCAAGCAATGCAGTTGCGACAGCGGGGTTGTCTTGCAGCGACCGTGGAGGTGTGACGGCAACGATTCGCTGCACGCCGGCGATCAGCGCAGGCACCACATTCATCACTACCGAAGACGGATAGCCTGCACTTCCGCCCGGAATATAAACACCAGCGCTTTCAATAGGAGTTATTTTCTGGCCCAGCGTCACACCGTCATCTGTTTTTACTTCCCAGGATCGTTGAAGTTCATTCTCATGAAATGCACGAACGCGCCGGATCGCTTCACGCAGAGCGATTACAACCGAAGCATCCGTCTTCGCTGCCGCTTGCTTGAGAGCGTCTTCACTAACACGTAATGTTGCCGGGCTAGTCACCACGCCATCGAACAGTTTTGTGTATTGGATCAGCGCCTCGTCGCCTCGGTTGCGCACATCTCGAATGATCGTGGAGACCTTATTGATTAGTTCATCGTCGAGAGCGACATTACGCTCGTGAATGGCCCGCAACTTTCTTGCTAGCGGTTCGCGTTCAGTTGTTCGAATGATCTCGATCGGAGCGGGCGCGTTCTGGCCAGCTTGAGTGGGACGAGCATCCTTCCGATCAATGTCTCCCGTCACAGGTCGATTCGGCAGGCGAGGACGCACGCGCTCCGATACCAGGCCTTCCGAACTCGCTTCTTTGTCAACTGCCGCAGCCAGGGAAGCAATCAACGAACTGATCGTGGCGGCTTTCAATTGATAGCTCGCGCGATTAACCACCAGACATGCAGTTGCTTCAGCAATCGATTCAACTTCTTCGAGTCCGTTCTCCTTCAGTGTCTGCCCCGTTTCGACCAAGTCGACAATGCAATCAGCCAGCCCGAGCATTGGCGCGAGTTCTACCGCACCCGACAACTTGATGATCTCGACTGGTAAGCCTTTTGCCGCAAAATGAGCAGCCGCCACGCGCGGATATTTGGTCGCGACTCTTAACATTCCCAACTTGTTCAATGGGGTTTCGGCGAGTGCCGCGACTGAAATCCGACAGCGCCCAATGCCCAGGTTCAACGGCTGGAGGAGATCGGTATCAGTCTCTAACACCACGTCACTGCCAACTACACCGCAGTCAGCGATGCCATGCTCGACATAGACCGCGACATCGGCGGGTTTTACGAGAATGAACCGGTACTGGCCCGAGTTGTCGTAAATCGCGAGGCGGCGTGTACCAAGCGTTTCACTTGAGATCGAAACTCCCGCGCGCGCAAGCAATGCTAACGCGTCTGTTTGTAGTCTTCCTTTGGCAACGGCGATGGTCAGTGGTTGCATAAACTCACCCCAGTGTCAGCGAAACACGCTCGCCTTGTGCGCGAAGGCCTACGGCCTCAATAAGTAGCGATGACGCATCCTGATTCTGCAATTGCAACGGCTTCGCTTTGTGTGCGTCGTCTCGCATGGTCACCTGTTTCTTCGTGCACAGAACGTCCGTCAATGGATCCAACTCCATGACAAAACCCACCGCGGGCTCGTCCTTGCCAAAGCATGCGTTGAGACCGTCGTAACGGCCGCCACTGCCTACACGCGAACCAGATCCCTGCAGGTAGATCTTGAACGTTAGTCCCGTGTAGTAATCCAAACGCGACACATCGCCCAGATCGATCTCGAAGCGGTCAGCCAAACCTAGCGACTCAATGACCTTCCAGAGTTTTTCAAGGCGATCGAGCCCAAGTCGAGACTGTCCATTCGCGAAGACTTTACGCGCCTGGTCGACGGTCTCGAGCTTTCCGGCGAGTCGAGAAAGTTGTGCAAAAGCGTGGGCTTCTTCGATTGAGGTGTGAGAGGCGAGAAGACTTTCTACAGCGGCGGCGTTGCGAGTGTCGATCACCTGGCGCAGTTGCTCGCGTGAAGCAGGATCCAATGACAATCGCTCAGCGACACCGTTAAAGATTCGAACATCGTTGAGCGTGATCGTGTACGAGCCCGTGAGTTCTAATCGGTTCAGGAGTTCGACAACGATCGCCAGCACCTCGAGATCAGCGAGTTCGGAGTTCGAGCCCAGCAGTTCACACCCGATCTGTGTCGACTCTCTGCGCCAGTCAACGTGTGAACGAGCGGTTTGATGAAAGACTGTTCCGGCATAACAAAGCCGCAAGGGACGTTCTCGTTCTGCAAGGAGTGTGGCAGCGGCCCGAGCAGCGGCGGAAGTGACGTCTGGCCGCAATGCGAGCAGGCGCCCATCGGTATCGGTGAAGCGAAATGCACGTTGCGCTTCGGCGTGGCCCATACCATTTTCGAAAAGAGAGTAATAGTCGACAGAGGGTGCGGTGATCTCTTCATAGGACCACCCAGCGAACGTACTCATGGCAGTCTGTTCGATCGTTCGACGCAGATTGGCCTCGTCGCCAAAGTAGTAGCGGATTCCGCTGGGTATTCCTGAAAGCGGGGTCGTCATATGGAAGCCTCGCAAAAAGAAAACCCGCTGCCCTGGTTCAGGCAGCGGGTTTTGGGAAATCGGGTTGTGATCTTCTGGTCTAGGGTACTTCTGGCATCACAACTCCCACGCGCTGCCTGGCATGCCAATGATGGTAGCCATGGTGATAAGCGCTGTGGTGTCGATGAGTGTTACTGAAGTACATGATTGCTTTGCTCGGAATCCCTTATACGCGCCTTTGCGGATTCGTGTCAACGTCTGACCCTGATTTGCAGGGGCGGCACTCCGTGGCCGCCCGTGCTTACCTGGGACCTCAAACTAAAAGTCGCCGGCGCCTAAGAATCAAGAGCCGATCCGTTCTGCTGCTTCCAATCGATGTGCTCGTGGCCCCACTCACGAACGATCTGGATGATCGGCCGCACGCTCTCTCCATGGTCCGAAATGCGATATTCAACCCGCGGCGGGACCTCAGGATAGACAGTTCGACTAACCAGCCCCTCGTTCTCGAGATTCCGAAGCGTCGCAGCCAGAACCTTATGAGAAATATCCGGCATTAATCGGCGCAGCTCATTAAAACGGCGCGTGCCAGAATCCAACCAATACAGACAGATCAAACTCCACTTTCCGCCGATGGCCATTAATGCGGCGGTCATCGGGCACTTAGTTGGCAAGGCTGACTCCGGGACCTCAACAATCTTTGCTTGACGAGTTTCCATAACGTTACCAGGTTACCTAAAAGTGCATTCTTGCTTTTTTGTCGGCACCGCGCAAGCATGCTGCGGGAGATCCAAGACATGATTATCGAGATGCGGACCTACAGGACAAAACCGGGCAAGCGTGCGGAATTCATTGAGATTTTCCGCACGCGGTCGGTACCGGCACATGACAAGATTGGCATGAAGATACTCGGACCATTCCTTTCAATTGAGGAACCAGACACCTTCTTTTTCATGCGTGGCTTTCCGGATCTCGCGTCGCGTGAGCCAATGAAAGCACAGTTTTATGAGAGCGAGCTCTGGACCAAAGAATTAGAGGGGTTGGTCATGCCTATGCTCGAAAAATATGAGGTCGTCCTGGTAGACGATCCGGAAAACAGAGTTCGTTGGGAGTGAGATTCATGTTGCATAGACAGTTAGCGATTACCCTACTGACTGCTGTTACGCTACTTGGCGCCATGGGTTTCCAGACTCGCGCAAATGCTCAAGCCACTGGCAGCCAACGTGATGGACAACGAGATTTCGACTTCGAGATTGGCAGTTGGAAAACAGCGCTAAAACGTCTGGTTAATCCGTTATCAGGGTCAAGCAAGTGGGTGGAGTACGAAGGGACTACGGTAGTCCGTAAGGTTTGGGAAGGCCGAGCTAATCTGGTCGAGATCAACGTGTCTGGGCCAGCGGGTAAGATCGAAGGTCTTTCGCTTCGTCTCTACAATCCTCAGTCGCGTCAATGGAGTCTGAATTTCGCAAATAGCGCAAGTGGTACTCTCAGCGTGCCCACGATCGGAAGCTTTAAGAACGGTCGCGGCGAGTTCTATTCGCAGGAGACACTTAATGGCAAAGCGATCTTCGTTCGTTTTGTGATCTCGGATATCAGGCCGGATTCGTGTCGTTTTGAACAGGCATTCTCAGAGGACGGCGGTAAGACTTGGGAAGTGAACTGGATCGCGATAGACACGCGTATGAAATAGATACCCGACGCCAAAGGTTTGCACGTTCTCTTTGTAGGGGCGGCCCCTCTGTTGGGCCGCCCTTCATGTTTTCGACGCCTTCGACTTTGTGACTGTGGCCAAACGAAAGCACCTGAATCGTTGGGGATAAGTCGAGAAACAGCCGGCGGTGACTTTAGATTGGTGTCCCTTCAATCTCTTTTCTACTAGGGCTTTGCACAAAAAGTCTTTTGGTACGGCTCTGCCGCACCCTTGC
>DATBMP010000261.1:0-11932 GCA_036554845.1 Pyrinomonadaceae bacterium | reverse complement strand
CAGCTCAGCGAAAGAAAGCACCCGCACGTTATATCTTCGAGTACAAAGTCTCGATCAAGAATGAAAGCAAGAAGACGATCAAAACAGTCGATTGGGACTACGTCTTTCAGGATGCGACTAGTGGAGACGTAATGGGAGTGCATGAGTTCACGAGTGAGCAACGAATTGGGCCAGGTAAGACCCGCGACCTAAAAATCCAGATACGAAAACCGCCGGCACAGATTGTCAGTGTGACCTCCCTTGAGAAGGACGAACGCAATCGATTCAAGGAACAAGTAATAGTAAGGCGAATTGAGTTTGCCGACGGCTCATACTGGCAGCACCCATAGAACCGTACCCTCTCTAGCTCTTCTTCTCCTCCGGCAACGGATTGGTGACCTCCAACACAATCTTCCATTCACCGTTATCGCTTCTCCAAATCCGCATGTAATTTCCCTTCTCGACTTTTTCTGACTTATCGCTCCCCAGTTCGTAAGTTCCGTAGGTATAACCCAGATCTCCCGAACGAGAGATGTCACCAAAATCGGGTTGAGAGATCCAGGTGTACTTTACTTTTCCGATTCCGTCCTTAATCGCATCCTTTCCTACAAATGGGAATCGATCGTTGCGAAGCAAGCGCACATCATCAATTGCAAACGACCAAAATGCACTGCGCCATCCGTCTGCCTGTGCTTCAGTTGAGAACTGCCAATCGCGCTTGATCAGTGAAGCACGCATCGCCGATGCCTCAAGCTTGGAAGACTTCTTGTTTGATCTCGGTTTCGGAGTCTCTAAAACCGCAGATGCGTTTAGAGGCTGGGGGTTTGAGATACCGAGATCGATCACGAACTTCCAGGAGCCGTCCAACTGTTTCTTCCAAACAGTTACGAAGTTGCCATAAGCAGAAGGTTTGGGATCACTAATGTCCGGCTTGAACTCCCATGGACCAGTCGTGTAACCGAGATCGCCAGACTCAGAGATGTCCGCATACGTGGGCCACCAATGAAGTAGTGAACGCTTATTCGAGGCGGGTGGCGGGTTGCTCACCAACCATCTCTTGCCATTTACCGCGGTCGGACGAAAAAGGATTCCGTCGTTTGCAATGAAAGCCAGGAATGCCGGTTGTGTTCCCAGTTGATGAGAGGCCTTCGCAAACGCTCGTTCCGTCTCAACCAGACTCTGGATTGGCGCCATTCCATTCTTCTGGCCCTGGCCCAGGGCCGCAGCACAGAGAAGACTCACGAGCAGAATCAGAACTTTCATCCGGACACCTCTTTCAGGCTCACCGTTTTAATCATCCAAGCGAGGATAATCGAAGGTGCAACCGTGAAGATAATTTCGGGACGAGTAGGCTCTCTTTGGTGACAAAAGGGCCTAAGGAGACCACCTGGGAAACGTAAACTCAGCAACTCTCCGGGACACTGGTGGTCTACTCATTTCGTTTTTGATAGCTGCGACCATGGGCAGGTAGCTAATCACTGTGAGGAACGCTACTGGCCGCCACCGGCTTTGCACAAAAAGTCTTTGGTTACGGCTTGGCCGCACCCTTGCGGTAAGCCTGCGGCTTACCGTTAGTCAAACTTAAATATCAGGCTATGCCTAAACTGTTCCATCTTTGAGGCATAGCCTCGATCAAAATATATGAAAGGTCGGTAAGCCGCAGGCTTACCGCAAGGGTGCGGTTGAGCCGGACCTCCAAGAAAGACTTTTTGTGCAAAGCGGGCCGCCACCTAAAAGATTATCACTAAAGCTCGTTGCTGCGGGCCGACAAGTTAAGACCAAAGATAATCAAGGGCACCAGACTTCAAGACTGGTGCCCCTGAGTTTTTCGATCGTCGGAAGATTACGATTTCGGCTTCCGTGGAGCTACTGGCACCGGCGGTCCTAAATACCCGACGCGTGGCGATGGTTTAACTGCGGGCTTAGCGGGAATCGTCGGTTTGGCCGTCTTTGGTCTTTCGCGTTGCTTCTTTGTCCGAATATTGGCTTGAGTCGCAGTCGACGCTTGTTCAGTTTGAATCTGACTTGTCTCCCCTCCTCCTCCAACATTCTCGTTCAGCGTTGATTCCTTGACGAGGTCACGAGAAACCGCTTGGATAACGTCAGTCTTGTCGTCGGGAGTTGTGCTGATCCACCAAGCTGCTGCTACGCCTCCCATTATTGCCAGGAGCAGCGCAGCACCCGCCAATCGCGGCCAGGTTCTTAGCGTCTTCATTTTCGTCCCCCTAATGTTCGTTTAACTCACCCTGCAGTCATTCGCTTTACTGTTTCGTTGAGCGAAAATTCTTCGACCATCCTCTTATTGAACGCTGGAATGTCGTCTGGCTTGCGACTAGTTATGAGCCCATCGTCGGCGACTACCTCTTCGTCAACCCACTGGGCACCAGCATTTATCAGATCAATTTTTAGTGAGGGCCAGGATGTTATCTGTTTCCCGCCAACGCCTTCGGCATCAATCAGGATCCACGGTGCATGACAGATCGCTGCGATAGGCTTGTTCGTGGCAATGAACTCTTTTACAAACTGGACCGCTGACGGTTCAAGACGCAAACCGTCAGGATTTCTGACGCCACCAGGCAGCAACAGTGCGTCATAGTGAGTGCTGTTTGCCTCGTCAAGTGGTACATCGACAGGAAACTTGTCAGCCTTCTCGTCGTGATTCCAACCTTGCACTTCACCTTTCACCGGCGCGACGATCTCAGTACGGGCGCCGGCCTCGTCGAGTGCTTTGCGCGGTTCGGTTAGTTCCACCTGTTCAAAGCCATCAGTTACGAGGATCGCGATCCTCTTTCCTTTCAATCTCGGTTCCATGGTGCCTCCCTTAATCGCGGTTTGAGTTTCTCTCGATACTCGATTCCCGCGCCGGCGGAACGATGTCGTCATCGAGATCAATCCGTCGCGGCTCATTTACTTTTCGTTGATTGTAGTAACCACCTGGAGCGAACTGTCCTGACTCACCAATGTCCAGTGACCGCTCGTCCTCTCGCAACGCTTCTTCTGAATTTGAATCCCAACTCTCTTTTTTTTCCGGCCGTTCAGCGTGCGTAGCGCTTCTTTTGGTCATAACTCCTCCTTGTTTTGTTTTCCGCGTGTAATACCGAATCGCACAACGCGACTAAGCATTGATAGGCAACTAAAATGCCGACATAGAAGTCACCAGATAAGAGCGGAAAAGCGCCGCATTGCTGTGAGATTCGAGCGCGACGCTCTTAAACGTAGCAAAGCACTACATATGGTTAGAGGACAGTGGCTAGAGGAATCAGACGACTCGGGTCTTCCATCGACCGCGACGAAAGATTAGCGCGCTTACGAGTGCGAGTGTTGAGAAGGCAACAGTTATAGCAATGAACACGCCACGCGGCCCAAGACCAAAATAAATGGCGAGGACATAGGCTAACGGCAATTCCCACAACCAAAACACGAACAGATTGATCTTCGTCGGCGTCCACGTATCGCCCGCGCCGTTGAAAGATTGGGTGATAACCATCCCGTATGCATAAAACAGGAAGCCGTAGGAAACAATTCGCAAACAGTCTGCCCCGTAACGCGCAACGGTCGGCTCGTTTGTGAAGATGCTGATTATCTGCGGCGCGAAAACGACGAAGATCAATCCAACGATTCCCAGGAAAATCATGTTGTAGAGACCGGCCTTCCAAACCGCCTGTTCAGCACGATCCGGCTTTCGCGCACCCAGCGCCTGTCCAACCATCGTCGCAGCAGCGTTACCCATCCCAAAAGAAGGTAGCAATGCAAACACGATCACTCGGATTCCAAAGGTGTAACCTGCAACAGCCTCGCTACCGAAACTGGAAACTGTTCTGACTAACCCAATCCAACTTGCCATTCCAATAAACACCTGGAACATGCCAGTGGCCGAAAGACGAATCAGCCTCGCCATAATCGAAGGCTCGAGCTTCAGATGTTCACGGCGAATATCAAACCTGCCGCCAGATCGAACCAGTTTGCTGAAAGCAAAAAGCACACCTGTGCCGCGACCAATCGTAGTTGCCACGGCGGCTCCCATCACTCCCAATTCCGGAAATGGACCAAGCCCAAAAATGAAACATGGACCAAGCGCGATATTGATCGCGTTCGCTAGCCATAGCACTCGCATCGCAATTGCCGCATCGCCCGCGCCGCGAAAAATTGCATTGACTAAGAAGAGCAGGACGATCGAGGCATTGCCAAGAAACATGATGCGGGTAAAGCCGACGCCCTGTTCGACAACCCATTTTGATCCACCCATTGCGGCCAACAAGCGAGGAGCCAGCAAATAACCTGCGATCGATATCGCGACCGAAATGATGACACCCAGCGCGATGGCCTGGACCGCGGCCCGGGCAGCTCCGTCAGGGTTATGTTCTCCGATTCGTCGGGCCACCATCGCGGTGGCGCCGATACCCAAACCGATCGCCATCGCGTAAATCAACGTGAGCATGGATTCAGTCAGACCAACGGTCGCGACTGCGTCCGCTCCCAAATGGCCCACCCAGAAGATATCGACCACCACAAAGACACTTTCCATCACCATCTCCAGGACCATGGGGATGGCTAACAGGACGATTGATCGACCCACTGATCCTTCGGTGTAGTCATGATGACTTCCACGCAGAGATTCGCGCACCGCCGACCACAAACCTTGCGGCGCAGGCGCTGGTTCATCGTTGTGTTGGTCTACTTCAACTATGTGCGTAGACTTAGCGGGGTTCGTTGAATCCGACATGAATGCTCAGCCTTTAGTTCGTTTGGCGTTTTACGAACTTCAGTCTCTGAAAGTTTTTAGAAACGGCGAGGGTTGCTTTGAGCTCGAGATTAATTAAGGAGGGTCTACTGCTTGGATCAACGAGAGCCGCTTCTCCCGAAGTCGTCTTGTAGTCTCACGATATCGTCCTCTCCCAGATATCCACCGCGCTGCACTTCGATAAACACGAGCAAGTCTGTACCAGGATTCTCTACTCGATGAGCAGCTCCGATCCTGATGTCGATTGCTGAACCCGTCGGCACCTCGATCTCCTGATCATCGAGCGTCACTTTCGCGGTCCCTTGTACGACGTACCAATGTTCAGCGCGCTGGGCATGCTTTTGATAACTCAAGCGCTTCCCGGGAAGAACCTCGATTCTCTTAACTTTGAATCCTTCGCCTTCGTCAAGAACTGTGAAAGTGCCCCACGGTCGTCGATCAAATCGAGGTGAAGTATCTGAAACGGTATCGTCCATCTACGGAAACCTTTCGGGGTGGAGAGATAACGAATGCAAACTAGCTGTCTCTATGGCGACACGTCAAGCAGCTCTGAATATGGACCAGAAAAATGCCGCCGCGAGGCAAACCCGGCGGCGGCACATTACAGAATTAATGGACAGTCTTACTGCGTCGCTCGCAACGTCAGATAGATCACGCCACCGCGTCTGATGACCAGGATTAGAGCTGGACGTGCACCCGAACGTTGAAGTGCAGCGGTAAATTCAGCAACTGTTCGAACTGGTTGACGATTCACCTCCTGAATTACGTCTCCCTGTCGAATGCCAGCTTCAGCAGCAGCACCAGAAGTTTCGAGCCGAGTTACCAGGAGTCCTTGCTCACCAGCATCCAACCCGAGCCTCGATGCGGAATCGGCTGTAAGTGGTTCCAGTGTCAAACCAAAGCGACCACCTCTCGCATCGCCACTCTCAGAATCACCAGTACTCGTAGTTTCGGAAGCCGGAAGTTCAGCGAGTGTGACACTCACCTGTTGTTCACGACCATCGCGAACGAAAGTAACGGTCACGGGAGTACCGGGAGCCGTTGCGGCAACGGTATTCCTCAAGTTGTTGCTGTCCGCAACCTGTTGCCCATTGATGGCAGTGATCACGTCACCACGTTTAATACCGGCCTTCTCACCTGGTCCACCGGCTTGAACTGAACTGACGATCGCTCCTCGAGCTGTGGCCATTCCGAGACTCGCAGCCAAGTCAGCGCTCACTGACTGAATGTTGACACCGATCATTCCCCGTCTGACCTTGCCAGTTTTCACCAGCTGGTCCATGACGACCTTGGCCATGTTCGAAGGAATCGCAAAGCCAATACCAATACTGCCGCCTGACGGCGAAAGGATCTGCGAATTAATTCCGATCAGTTCTCCAGTGGAGTTCACCAATGCACCACCCGAATTCCCCCGATTGATGGATGCATCAGTTTGAAGAAAATCTTCAAAGCTTCCATCGCTGATACCGGTAGCTCGGCCTTTGGCGCTAATGATTCCCGACGTGACCGTCTGGCCAATTCCCAATGGATTACCGACCGCTAAAACAACGTCGCCAACTCTTACTTTGTCAGAATCTCCCAACTTGATAGCCGGAAGATTCTGGCCTTCAATTTTCAGCACCGCCAGATCGCTTGGCCGATCTGAACCGACCAACTTGGCGGTGTAAGAACGATTGTCAGTTGTTTCGATCCGGATTTCAGCCGCACCGTCAACGACGTGGTGGTTTGTGAGAATGTAGCCGTCAGAGCTAACTATCACTCCCGACGCTACACCTTCAACACGTCTCGGTGCCTGTTGAGGGAATCGGTCACCGAAAAACTCGCGAAAGAACGGGTCGTCGGGGACGGATCCCTGGCGGTTCGCGCGGGAACGTTCTGTTGAATGAACGGTCACAACCGCGGGAGACACTCGACTAACAACATCCGCGTACGAATTTTGAAGCGCCACTGAACTGGGGGTGACCGGCCCCACTTCTGGATTTGCCGCGATATTTTGGGCTCCGGATTGGACGCTAGCAGCCGCAACGGCAAACCCAATCGTGAGCACAACCAAAAAGTAGTTAACGCTACCCTTAACCTTGTTAGATAAATTATTCATGACTCTTTCGTTTCTTCTCCTTAAGATCCTCGTTACACGATTATCCCATTTATCCGGTAGCTGGTTTGATTCATTACACCTACTGTTTGGTTGACTGGCGACGACCCGGAAACCGTAAGAAACTCGGCAGAAATAGGCAAGCTCCTGATCGAAGAGTTCGTCTGATTTCTTGAAAATTTTTCGATCTTGTCGGTATCACCGGAAATTCGAGGTTAATAGCACTGCTTAGTTACTAGAGAAATCAGATTTCAGTGTTTCCACCCGACACGGGAGGAAGGTGACCCTGTCGATGTGTGCGCGAACCAATTCCCAGGCTAATTCTGACCTTGCTAAACATAGCGTTGTGTTATACTTCGCCGCACAATCGGCACCTTGAGTCCAGTCGATCTCTCCCGCCCGAATCTCGGGCAATGGATCGTGTCTCCGCAAGCACTTGGAAATCATTTCTTTCCAGGCAACTTCTAGAAATAAATCACACTAAATGAGTCATACGACCCAAATGCAGCGGGTATCCGACCCTCAGAATGGCCACGAAGCCGATTCTGTGCTGATCGTAAATGATATCCCCGAGCAGCTAAGCCTGATGGATTCGTTGTTGCGCAAAGCCGGCTACTCTGTCTTCACAGCTGAAGATGGAAAGCAGGCCTTTGAAGTAGCCAAGAGTCTTCGGCCCGGGATCGTAATAAGTGACGTCACGATGCCGCAGGTGAACGGAATCGAGTTTTGTCGTCTTATTCGGCAGGATGAAGATCTGCGGCTGATCCCGATCCTACTCGTCACCGCTCATCGAAAAGACACCGCAAGCGTGGTTGAGGGACTACGTTCAGGTGCCGACGACTACCTGGAACTTCCGTTTGATTCAACGAGGCTAGTCGCGAAGGTCTCGCGGTTACTCGAGCGTTCGAAAGTCGAAGTGGAACTGCGGGAATCTGAGGAACGCTATCGACTTCTATTCGAATCCACACCCCAACCGATTTGGGTTTACGATGAAGAGACGCTGGCATTCCTCGCAGTCAACAAAGCAACTGTCGAGACTTATGGATATTCGCGCGAAGAGTTTCTCTCGATGACTATCGATGACATTCGTTCGCATGAAGAAAGCCCCGCTCTACTAATCAAGTCCGCAACCGGTATTGACGAGCCTGTCATTTCAAGCCCATGGCGGCACCAGCGCAAGGATCGCAGCAGTATCTACGTTGAACTGACGTCGCATTCGTTGATCTTTAAGGGTCGCCAAGCTCGGCTTGTTATAGCGAGTGACGTTACCGAGCGAAAGTTGCTTGATGAAAAGCAACAACGAATGCACGAGTCTCTACAGCACTCCGCCATGGAGTGGCGACAGACCTTCAACGCGATCGATTTTCCTGTGCTGATTGTTGATCTCGAAGGAACAGTTCGCAGGCTGAACCAGGCAGCTGAAGAGATCTCAGGATTAGTGAGTGAGCAGATCGTTGGACGTCAAATCTCCGAACTCGGGTCGTGCGAACCGTGGAACAAAGCAGGTGAACTGATTCATACAATTCGCGGAAATGGCACGTCCAGTTCAGCCGAAGTACGAGACAAGTCCAGCGGTAAGAACTGGGCCATCACTCTTTACCTTATCCACGAGTTCGGTTCCGCCGGCGAACGCGCCATCCTCATAGCGCAGGACATCACCAAGAGAACGGAACTCGAGGCATCGCTACATAGAAGCGAAATGATG
Organism: Pyrinomonadaceae bacterium; assembly: GCA_036554845.1. GTDB lineage: Bacteria > Acidobacteriota > Blastocatellia > Pyrinomonadales > Pyrinomonadaceae > PSRF01. The sequence goes on along the minus strand of DATBMP010000261.1, from coordinate 3,412 downwards.
TCGCTGCTTGGTTCGTTGGTGGCCGGCGTGGCGCACGAAGTGAGAAATCCGTTGTTTGGTATCTCGTCCATCTTGGATGCGTTTGAGACCCGCTTTAGCGATCGGACAGACTACCTTCGTTACACTAATGTGCTTCGCGACGAAGTCGGACGGTTAACGATCCTGATGGAAGAACTTCTCGAATATGGTCGACCGTTCCGAGGTGAGTTTTATCCTGCGTCACTCGCGGAGGTAATTGCGAAATCGCTGAGGGCGTGTGTTCCAGCTGCAGACATCGCGCAAGTTAAGCTGGTGAACAACACGGAAGCTAAGTTGCCGACGATTCTTGTCGATCGGCGCCGCTTGTCGAAAGTTTTTGTAAACCTGATCGAAAACGCCATTCAGCATTCCTTTTCAGGTAGTGAGGTTCGAGTTGAAGCATGCGAACGCGAAGAGGGTGGTCAGCATTGGCTGGATTGTGCGGTAAGTGATGCTGGACCAGGAATCCTCGAGGAAGATTTACCGATGATCTTCGAACCCTTTTATTCGAAGCGTCGTGGTGGTACGGGCCTCGGCCTCGCCATCGCACACAGAATCATGACCGAACATGGTGGGCAGTTGATTGCTGGCAATAATCCTGAAGGGGGCGCATGCATGACCGCCCGGTTCCCTCTAATCAAGTCGGAGGAAACAAATGGCTAGGAACCGCATCCTTGTCATTGATGACGAGCCTGGTCTGCGATTTGGTGTGCGCGACTTCCTGGAGCTTCACAACTTCCAGATCGACGAAGCCGAAAGTTGTCGCGAAGCCCAGAACATCTTTCGAAGTTCCCGGCCTGACATTGTGATCGCTGACTACATGCTTCCGGATGGAACAGCGCTCGACTTGTTACCTCGATTGAAGGAGATCGATTCCGATATTCCGTTGCTGATTCTGACTGCACACGGGTCAATTGATCTCGCAGTCAGGGCAATTAAAGAAGGAGCCGAGCAGTTTCTAACCAAGCCATTAGAGCTTCCGGCACTACTCGTTATTCTCGAACGATTGTTGGCTAACCAGAGAAATCATCAGAAGCAGTTGGCTAGCAGAACTCAACTTTCCCGAAGTGCTGTGAATCCATTTATCGGCACCAGCCAAGCTATTCGGTCACTCGCCGAACAAGCTCGGAAAGTACTCGCGACTGAGAGTCCAGTATTGATCTTAGGAGAGACCGGAAGTGGTAAGGGAGTACTCGCTCGTTGGCTTCATGACAACAGTCCGCGTGCCGAGGAAGCTTTCGTAGACCTGAACTGTGCGGGACTGTCGCGCGAACTATTAGAGACTGAACTTTTCGGTCATGAGAAAGGTGCATTCACTAGTGCTACTTCCTCCAAGCAAGGCCTGTTTGAAGTGGCCCATCGCGGGACCATCTTTCTAGATGAGATTGGTGATGTTGACCTCCAGATACAGCCAAAGCTCTTGAAGGTCCTCGAGGATAAGCGTTTCAGACGTGTCGGAGATGTGCGGGATCGACAAGTGGACGTAAGACTCATCGCGGCTACCCATCAGGATATCGGCCAACTGGTTCGAGAACGAAAGTTTCGCGATGACCTTTATTTCCGAATCAGCACTATTCCACTGGCTTTTCCTTCGTTGCGCGAGCGGGTTGAAGATATCCCAGTGCTGGCTAATTACATGCTGGACAAGTTCTCAGCAGATCTCGGTCGCGGCGATATTAAGCTTGAAGAAGATTCGATCCGCGCCCTGCAATCATACTCGTGGCCCGGCAATGTACGTGAGCTGCGTAACGTCATCGAACGCGCAGTGTTATTAAGTGAACAGAAAACGATCACATTAAAAGAACTTCACTTCGACGGACATGGTGGCACACGAGCACCTCTGCACGATAGTAGCCTTACGTTGCTCGAGCTAGAAAAACAGCATATCGAGCGCGTTCTGGTCGAGGAAAAGGGTCGAGTTGAGAAGGCTGCGAAGCGCTTGGGAATACCAAGAAGCTCACTTTATCAGAAGATAAAGAAGCACAATATCTCCGCGTCCAAATTCTAGAAACACAGTCTAGATTTGAGACCCAAAGCCCTGGCGGCCTTGAGTAGGAGCTTGAAAAAGTATCGATTGGTCGGCTTCTTCGCTTTTAAAGCAATTGGGCCAGTGTGGCTTATGAATTGCTGAAGAAATGGCTGTGCCAATCCACATGCTGGTAGCTGGATAGTAGAGCCTTGCATTTGCCCTGCACGTCTCTCTTCTCCAAGCGCCACCCACCGTGCCCGACATTTATTATTCTAGGGGTACGAATGGCGAACAAGGGTGCTTCAGACGCTGCTTCGCAGCGGCTGAACCGGAACTGACCCGGCATCAGTCTTTGCCCACTGAATCCTGGTCGATCTCCTTTCGGGAGAAGACGTGAAACTGACAAGGGAATATTAAGGAGGAATAGCATGAGAGGTTTTTTGAAACCGCTTTTTACCGTCGCCGCTCTAGCACTCATGATTGGCTTCGCCAATGTGACTGCTAATGCAGATCCGGTGACGTTTAGCACCACTGCTTCATTCAACGGCGGGGCGTTCTCTAGTCCGAACGCGATCGTCTTTGGAGGCATGGGTAATCAACTTAGCCTGACGTTTACGGGTGTAACAAACTCCATGGTTGACACCAGTCCGGCAGGATTCACCTTCGCAAGTTTGGGTGAAATCCAAACAGCAACTACTGGAACTGGCGCAACAATCACACCGGGAACCACCTTTGCAATTCGTGTTACCCAAACGGTTCCAGGCGCTGGCACTGGCGACTTTTCTGGCACTCTATCTGGAACAATCTCCCAGAATACGAGCACGGGCCAGATCCTGTTCACGGTAACTCATATCGAGATTAATGGCGTCTCGTATGATATCCAGAACAATCCACTCGCCCTCGTGCCTCCGTCAACGAATAATGGAGTCACCTCGATTCAAGCGAGAATTTCGACGCCAACGGCTGTTCCCGAGCCCGCGTCGCTATTTCTGCTTGGTACTGGCTTGGCGGGAATCGGCACAGCACTACGCCGCCGACTCTCAAAATCGTAAGACTAGAGCTTAGTTCACGCCTACTCCGGCAGACCCAAGGTTGCCCATAGCGTCTAGTGTTTTGACTACCGCCTGCGGTGTTACTACCGCAGGCGGTTTGAGGAGAGCCCTATGTATACGGCCCCCATTATTCTTCCCCTGGATGTGAACGGTAAGATCTATGCACTCCAGGACGAAAACGGCAACACCATCGGAACTGGTACTCGCGAAGTGTGTGAAGTACTGCTCTATATGATCACTAAACCCACTTCGCGGTCGGTTTCGCGTGCCCCTCGTTTGGTAAACCAACGGCCTAATGTGCGGGCTGCTATAGCGATATAGCTTTTAGGTTGGGCAGCAGTGAGATTTCCCTGGATCCTCTGCCTCGGCTATT
>DATBMP010000254.1:0-9355 GCA_036554845.1 Pyrinomonadaceae bacterium | reverse complement strand
GGTCCGACTTGCCTACTTCCTGGGATCAATTCTCAATCTTGGAGTCGAGCAGGAGCAGAAAATGCTCGAGGCGAACACCGCCGATGAACTTCTGCGGTTGGGCCATACCTACCTGGCACGCGAACTCGAGATCATTCAGCTACGATCAAAGATCGCCACCGAAGCGCAATCCGAGATGGATAAAGCCCAGCGCGATTACGTGCTGCGCCAACAGATGAAAGCCATTCAGAAGGAGCTGGGTGAAGACGAAACTGGCGAGATTGCCGAAGCCGCTATGTTGCGTGAACGGCTCGAGAAAGCAGAGCTGCCAGATGAAGTGAGAGTTGAAGCCGAACGCGAATTGAAACGGCTGGAAAAACTTCCGCAGCAAGCTCCTGACTATCACGTTATCCGTACTTACCTGGAGTTTGTGCTTGAGTTGCCCTGGCTCAAGTCGTCAGAGGACAAACTGGATCTAAAAGAGGCACGTGCGATCCTTGATGAAGACCATTACGGGCTCGATGACGTTAAGGAACGAATCCTTGAATTTCTCGCTGTCATTAAACTCCGGCCAGACACAAAAAGTCCGATCCTGTGTTTCGTTGGACCACCGGGAGTAGGTAAGACTTCGCTTGGCAGGTCCATAGCCAGGGCGCTGGGACGAAAATTTGAGCGCCTGTCGCTAGGCGGAGTGAGAGACGAAGCAGAACTGCGCGGTCATCGTCGTACCTACATCGGTGCGATGCCAGGTCGAATAGTTCAATCGATACGTCGCGCGGGCGTTAACAATCCGGTCATGATGCTGGACGAGATTGATAAATTGGGCGCCGATTATCGCGGAGATCCGGCCGCTGCGTTGCTCGAGATTCTCGATCCACAACAGAACAATACTTTCCGAGACCACTATCTCGACCTACCGTTCGACTTGTCGCGCGTCTTCTTCATCGCAACCGCAAATCAGTTAGGACCGATACCGCCTCCACTGAGAGATCGCATGGAAGTGATCGCGCTCGCCGGATACAGCGATCGAGAGAAACTTCAGATTGCAAAGCGTTATCTGGTGCCGCGTCAGGTCACTGAAAATGGCTTAAAGGAAGGCCAAATAACGATCGACGACGCGGCGATTGAGTTGATCGCAACTCGATACACCCGGGAAGCCGGTGTCAGACAACTTGAACGGAACATCGGTAGTGTTGCGCGTAAAGTAGCTCTAAAGATCGCGCAAGGTGAGGCAGAGTTTGTCGAGATCAAAGCTGAGTCGATCTCCGAATATCTTGGACCGCCGAAGTTTTACCCCGAACAGGCACGCAAAGAACTTCCCGCAGGCGTCGCCACGGGAATGGCATGGACCGAGATGGGCGGGGAAGTGCTTTTCATCGAAGCGACATTGTTACCTGGTGGCCGCGGTCTGACGATTACGGGCCAGCTCGGTGAAGTAATGCAGGAATCAGCGCGAGCGGCACAATCGTATCTTTGGTCGCACGCCGCTGACTTTGGCATCGACCCGGAGATCTTCAAGAGCTACGGCGTTCACCTTCACGTGCCCGCTGGGGCAATTCCGAAAGATGGACCAAGCGCGGGAGTCACGATCACGGCTGCATTGGCGTCACTCTATACCGGTCGTCGCGTTCGACCGGATACTGCAATGACCGGAGAGATCACACTTTCAGGTTTGGTATTTCCAGTTGGCGGAATCAAAGAGAAGGTCCTTGCATCACATCGAGCGGGAGTTCGACGAATCATTTTGCCGGCACGAAATGAGGCCGACGTCGATGATATTCCGGAAGACGTTCGTAAAGAACTCGAACTCATTTTCGTGAATAGAATTAATGAAGTAACGGAAGCGGCGCTGGAGATGTTGGTTGCGAATCCTCCCCCGCCGGTCCAGCCAAGCGGTGCCATCGATGCGGGTATTCAATCTTCTGAACCGCAACCACTGACTGTAACGACAACCTAACCACATCGCCGCCAGCGTGGGCGTCTGCCCTTAGCAGCGCGGGCGTCTCGCCCTTAGGAGCGCGGGCGTCTCGCCCTTAGGAGCGCGGGCGTCCCGCCCTTAGGAGCGCGGGCGTCCCGCCCGCACGGTATGAATAAGGCCGCAGTGTTATCCACCGCGGCCTTCGCTTGCTCCAGGTTTCGAACAATATTGAGTAACGCTTTGGCCCTTACTGCGGGCGAGACGCCCGCGCTCCGAACACGGGCTTACGGAGCACGGTGGTCCCGCCCGCCGGAACACTGGCCCCCGCTGACCGGAACGCGGGCGTCCCGCCCGCCAGATACAAAAAAGGCCGCAGTGTTATCCACTGCGGCCTTCGCTTGCTCCAGGTTTCGAACAATATTGAGTAACGCTTTGGCCCATACTGCGGGCGAGACGCCCGCGCTCCGAACGCGGGCTTACGGAGCACTCAATGGTAAAGCTTCAACAATAATGAAGAACTTGAAGCTGCCTGTTTGCTGCACTCCTAACAGCCACTGAATGTTAATGCTTGCCCCATCTGCCAGTGGCGTCCCCGTGGTAATAACACCTGCTGCGAGGCTCGCATTGAACCCACCTCCATTTGGTTGAGCGGGAGGCTGCTCGAGTGTCGTGCCCTGGATCGTAACCGTGCACGGCGCAGTACCTGGCGTGCCTGTCGCCGCACACGTTACTCCGTCATTAACACTCACGCCCATTACTGAAGCAGATGTGACTCCTCGAAGGTCAGCAATGCCCCCCGGCGTCGCAAAGGTTGTGATGTCAATAATGCGGAACCGTAACCGCGAGATTGGCTGACCGGTGTTGTTTAGGAACCTCCTTCTGATGCTTAACGTCCCGAAGGTTGATGTTGCTGGATCGCCCGGAGTCAAATCCCTGACACGATTCGGTGGCGCGGCCGCAGCCACGGTCGAATCAACCAGGAAGACCCTGCCAGTCGCGTCAACCTTGATCGGTGATGCCAGGTTCTCAGGTCCTGGTGCGCCAAGCCGCATAACTCCATTTACGCTGATTGCCTGAGTGTCAACAAAGTAGAAGTCAGCGGCATTGTTGTTCGAGTCTTTCGGATTGCCGTCTGTTGGGCAGACACCAAACGTTGTAACCGAACCGCCCTTGCCACAGGTGTCGCGAACAAAAGCACCCTGAAGTGGAGCGATGGGCCCTAACTGCAACCCATTGCCTTCCACTAACAATGCGCAGTTGCTCGTTGACTGACCCGCGAACCCAACCGCATCGAGTCGATTGTCAGACGAGATCAAACTCACGTCCGACGTCGAGAAGAGCGCTATGTTGCGGTTCGTCTCAATGTCCGAAGTGAGGGTCGCGTCACCGGTCGCCATACCGCTGAGCGAGTAGGTCGATCCGACGAAGAGGACGTGACCGTGCGCCGGTATCACCGTGCCCGCGGGGACGGTGCCAACCAGGATGGGTGTCGCATCGCAATCTGCACCCATCTTGAATAAGCCATAGCCACCCACCGGCACTGTTACCGGCGAGTCGGTGTTGTTGTAAAGCTCAACATAGTCATCCGTTGCATCGACGCCGATGGAACGGAATTCAGAGATCAGCACCGTGCCCGGTTGATTCGCGGTCGTGATTGTCCCCGTCGCTGTGCCGTCAACGATGTTGCCGTTGACTGGATTGGACAGATTTAACAGGAACGTTTCATCAGGTTCACCGTTATCGCCGTCTGCAAGAACAGATACCAGAATGGTCTTCACCTGTTGACCGGCGGTGAACGTGACCGTGCCTGATGTTGCCGTGTAGTCAGCGCCAGCAACTGCATGGCCCGGACCCGGAGTTTGATCGGCCGTCGAGAAATCGACTGATACTGTTCCGGAAGCTGGTGCGTTCAAAGCCACCGTGAACAGCATGTTGGTGGAACCGGAAGTGGGTTCAGCAACGCGACCGTCTCTCACAGAGATACTGGCCGGAGCCGCTATCGGTGTGAGTGTTGGTTCGTTTGCTCCCGGAGTATCCGGATCATCGGTAAGGACCGAGATGCCGCCATCGGCTGTCACGGTTCCCTGGTTCGAAACGTTTGGACCACCGCTGTAAGGATTGTCAACGACTACCTGGAAGGTGATCGTTACCGATTGTCCCGCCGGTAATGTACCTATGTTCCAGGTAATGTTGTCACCCATGATCACAGGTGGGTTCGGTACAACTCTTTCAGCTGGTTGGCCCCGCAGATCGCTATCGCGATCGCGTTTGCCAGCAGCAACCGAAACATCCTGAGACTTGCTTTGTGACTTGCCGGTAACGGGTTGCGGTCTTGCAGCTGCTTCGGCTCGGGTGCCGGCGATCACCGATTGCCAAACGGTGGCGGCGTCAAGAGTTGGAATTGAGACAAACGGGCGGCTGGTAACGTTGTTCGCCGTCGTTGTCTGAACGTTCTGTTCCGACGTTGGATTGAGAGTTTCAACCGGTGGTCCACCAAAAGCGACCTTGTCGTCTTCAAAGTTGATCGGAGCTGTAGGTGCGACAGGTTGAGGACATGGAGCGCCACCCGGCGTGTTTACAAAACCGCCTCCGGGTGCCTGTGTTGTGATGAACCAATCATTGCCAGCACCAAGAGGATCATTTGCCTGTGGGCCATCCAGAAATGCTTGAACCGCTGCTGTATCAGTGTTGCCTCCGGTGTAACCGCGCAACTGGAATGTGGTCGCAAAACGTTGCCTTACTGTGAAATCGTTTCCTGCAGCGATGGTTGAAGCATCGTTGTTATTTATCTCAGCACAAAGTACTCCTGCGTCGCCGGGCGCTGGCGTTGACAGTGCGCCAGCCACCACACGTATGCCGTCAAAGCCAGTCGGAGCAGTGACCGTGGCAACGTTGTTCAGCAACGTGGCGTTCAGCCGATGATTTACATTCGTGTCTTCACTCATCTGCACATTGATGCCGTTGGCGCCGACACCCTGAACGGTATTGTTCGACACGAGGACCGTTGTCGTTCCCGGAGCGACAGTCAGGATCTGAATTCCATTTCCTCCGACCGTGGATGAAGTGGGAGAACTATTGTTGCCGATGAAGTTGTTTGTGATTGCGCCCTGAAGCACGGCTGAAACAGGCGCATTCCCAGCTTGATTGATGTTGATTGCGTGTGACGAATTCCCACCGAGAAATGTCGGGGTGCCGGATGTTCCATTATTGAAGATGTTAAAGCCCAACGGTGCGGCCCCATCCTGCGCGATGGTGATAGCGCTGGCGCCGCATCCGGTGAACGAGTTACTTGCAGTCCCAGTCGAATTTCCATTGACCACGACGTCCAGTCCACCTGTCGCGCCGTCGCCCAACGCATCGATACAGTTTGAGAAGAGGTTTGAAAAAGCCGTGCCCTGCACGATCAACTTCGCGGTCGCACTTCCGTGGGTATCGAAGAGTATTCCGTGCGATCCGTTTGGCGCCGCACTGCTTGAAATTAGGCTGTTGATGACCGTCAAGCTGGTCAGCGTTCCTGATAAGTTCTCGACGTGGACTTGAACGGCTTCATTAGCAGAGATGTTTGTGGCGCTAATTGACGAGGTGCCCAGCATGTTACGGAACTTGAGACCGTCTTCACGAACTTGATTACCGAAGTTCAAAACTGTGCTGTTGGTAAGTGAAAAGTTGCTAACCGTGTTGCCGTTGATACCGACCTGATTGCCGCCATCCATATCAACGTTGGTCAAACTTACACCGGTGACATTGTCGAAATGTAGACCGGCGTTGCAGCCGGCGTTACCACCTCCACTAAGACCAATGTCGCCACAAGTGCTGCCAGCATTGGTCGGGTCGGCGCCGTTGGTCGTTCCAACGTTCGTGAAAATCATGTTAGCGAGGGTTATATCGTCGGCAAAGATGAAGCTGCCACCACGATTTGTGATGTTGGTAATGGATCCGCCGCTGCCGTTGGTTACACCGGTGCCCAATATGCGGAGTCCAAACCCAGCATCCGAAGTGTTTGTCAGGACGATTCCGTTAAGTGCGTTGTTTACTGAAACGCTGTCGAAGCTGAGGTTCGTCGGAGTTCGACTCGCGGAACTTGGTCCAACAATCTCAATCGCCACATTACTTCCACCCGCGGATGCAGCATTGGTGGTGATCGTGCCGCTGGTCGTCGTGATAGTTCCGGTACTTGCCTGAGAATGAAGCGCGCGTTGACCGTTGTCTGGCGAAATATCAAGATCTCCGAAAGAAACGTTGCCAGTGTTTCCGTTCGCTGCCGTTCCCAGAATCACACCCGTTCCACCTGATCCACTAACAACCGTATCTCCAAAGTTGATTGTGCCCGCGCCCGTGTTGCGCACCTGAATTCCAACACTATTGGGATTTGAAACATCTGTGTCTGTGCCTGGGCCGGTGACGGTGAGATTGCCGCTAACAAAGTTCAGGTTAACTCCGCCAGAAGCTGAGCCACTGTTAGTAGAGATAACGTTATCAAGCACCATCGCCAATGGCGTACGCGCTGCCGCACCGGCTCCGGCAATGTCGAGGGCCACACTGCTGTTAGCATTTATATCGCCACTTGTAGAGGTGATCGTGCCCGTGTTGCTGGTCGCGTGGAACGCAGGTTGGTTGGCGTCAGGGGAAACATCGAGGTCAGCAAAAGTGACACTACCGGTATTGTTGTTCAGGAACACACCCGTGCCAGCCGAACCATTAACAATGGTGTTGCCGAAGTTAAAGTTGGTGCTGTTGCCGCTGAGGGTAATTCCAAAGTTGCCGGGGTTCTGAAGATTAGTGGTAGCGCTCGTTAGTGAACCACCAGCGCCGATGATCCTGATCGCCGGAGTTCCTGCCGGACCGTTGGTTGAAGCGAGATTGGTGAAGTTCATCCCCAGTGTGGCTACATTTATGTCCACGACTTGCGGTGCCGTGATCTCGCTGCCGGCGGCGTTCGTTACATTGATCGTGCCGCCGTTAGTCGCGAATAGACCACTTACCTGCGCGTTGATGTCGAGTGATGAGAAGGTCGTCGTCTGCCCGGTATTTGTGGTTATTGAAACACCAATACCTGCGGTGGTCCCCTTGTCCACGCTGGTGGCAGCGAAGGTGATGGTAGCGTTTGATTGACTGATCTGAATCCCGTCGCCCGCTGGGTTCGTGATCGCTGTCGCACCCGCGACAGTGGTGATGCCGCCACCAACGGCATGAACAAGGCCAGTGCCTGTGCCACCAGTTCTTGTCAACGTACCGAAGAGCCGGGTACCTGCAGAGTTGTTCTGAAGCGACACTCCATCAGTTCCACCCGATACTATCGTGTTCCCAAAATTCACGTTGACGGTGGACTGATTAACGAGGATGCCCTGCGTAGTCGAATTTGAGATCTGTGTGCCATTGAAGACGACGGTCCCGGCAACCTGTATCAGCGTGATGCCGGTCCCCGTGCTGCTGGTTGAAATGACGCCGTTGAAACCTGAGCTTGCAGCAAAAGTTCCGTTAGATAGATTTAACGCCTGACCGGTACCGTTGAGTTTGAGATCAAGTGCGACTGAGTCGCCTGCGGTGAGCGTGCCAAATGCAGTTCCAGTGATCTTTGCTCCTGTAGTGTTACCAACCGTGAATCCTCGAAGCAAAATTCCACCCGCGCTAACAGTGAGCGCGTTTGTCGCCGGAAGAGTAGTAGTGATGGTGACGTTATCGGGATTGCCGTTTGTCACCGGTAGAGGATCACTGTAAACGGGTGGTGTAAAACCGCCGAGGCTTGCAAGCGTGGCTCCCGCACCCTGTCCTACGAGTTCTTGATTCGCTTGGAAACTAAGGCCACCTGTGTAAAGACCGTTGAATAAGAAGATCGTATCGCCCGCGTCATCCGCCGCAGTTGAATCGTAGCAGCCTGGGCCAACCAAACAATTGAACGGGCTGGTCAATCGTCCGTCGCCACCCGCGGCAGAACTGTCATCGACGAACCAGATCACATTTGTTCCGGTAGCATCGGCCCCGTTTCCCACCACCAGCGAGACCGTTCCAACGTCAGTGCCGCCTGTGCCGTCAGTCACCGTGTAAGTAAAAGAATCCGTACCAGTGAAACCCGGGTTCGGGTTGTAGCTGAAAGAGCCGTCAGCATTGAGTGTCACCTGGCCATTCGTTGGACCAGTCGTTGGACCAGAAGCAGTCAACCCTGCATTAGTTCCGGTTTCAGGATTGTTGTCGTTCGCAAGCACACCTTGCGCAGCATTGGGCTGAATCTGAACATTGCCTACAACGTTGTAACTATCGTCAAAAGCTATCGGTGTGGAACCAGCTGAGCCGGGAACAATGGTCGTATTTGGATCAACCGTGTCGTTGAGTGTGACATTGGTCGCGTCGGCTCCTCCGTTATTGGTGATCGTTATGCTGTAGGTAATCGTTTCGCCCGGCACGGCAGGACCCGGTTGGCTTGGGTAGGTATCAGTCTTGGTGGCAGTGATGTTTGCGCCAACGCCCAGTGGAAGAGCCACTGGAACTGGACCAGGAAGATTTGCTTTAGCGTTCGTCCTTTCGACCTTTGCCTCTCCAGACACTTTTCGCGCTACGTCAGGTTGTCGCTCATTCCGCGAAGCTGCAACGTTGAGCGCAAACGCCACCGGTGTTAACTGACTTGTCAGCAGCATGTACGCAAGCACGCTGGCAACGAAAGTTCTGCTATTGCGAGTAGAGTTCGAGGTGTGGTGGATCATAACTCTCCTTCAAAGTGTCTGGTCGTACCGGTGGAAGGTTTAGTGCGTATCGATAAACTGAGCCGCTGCCCGCAAAGCTGAAGGGCGTCAAGTAGTAACCTGGCTGATGGTCCGAAGTAATTTCGAACTACTGATCGTTCGGGTCTAATTAAAGTTCTCCAACCTCAGCTTCTCGGTGGGAAAATCCCCTGCAACGCAATACAAAAATTAAGGGTCAAGTACGGCTGCATATTGTTATGAGGTAACCCCCCACCCGCGGGAGGAAGGCTTTGAGGTGCCATGGAGATCTGCGGAGGATTGGTTGCTGCGTCCACGAAAGGTAACGCGCCAACCGGTCTCGCAACTGATACGGTAGCGCTGGGTTGTTGAAGATCACCTTGCTGATTCGAGACTCGCATCGCGTGCGTATGGAGGGGAATCTCGCTGACCAGGAGTGTGATCGATTCCACTCCTCCTATCTCACCCAAGTCTCGCAAAGAAAGGCCCTGCCCCTGGCCCGGATGCATCGCGGCACCTCCTTGCAAATCGGGAAGCGCAAAGGTGCTTTTCCCGTCGCCGCCGTAAGTGGTTCCCAGAAGTGAGAACAGAGCAGTGTTTTGTGAGATAGGCATCAACTGACCGTTGCAAAACGCCCAACCGGTTGGCGGAAAATTGAACGGAAAGATACGAATCTCGGCAACGAATTGGTCGGACATGTGGTTCTCCTTCAAGTTTGCGACGGAAACACGCCGAAAAGCGAAATAATGTAGTTGATGCACAA
>DATBMP010000197.1:0-9451 GCA_036554845.1 Pyrinomonadaceae bacterium | reverse complement strand
CGTTCTATCAGTGAGGCGATCCTGTCGGTGGCACGCGTGCCAATCACCATTTGCACCTGGGCGCGATCGAAGATCTTCGATCCTTCGAGTTGCGCTACACAGCCCATCACGCCGATCAAGGGTTTTGTCCTGGTAACTTCTTCTATCTCGCCGATCCGGGTAAAGACCTTCTGCTCGGCTCGCTCGCGCACTGAACAAGTATTCAACAGAACAACATCGGCACTCGCCGGTGTATCAACAAGTTCATACCCTGCCTTTCTGAGACCCGTAGCAGCTCTTTCGCTATCGGCGACGTTCATCTGGCAGCCGTGTGTTTCGATGTAAACTCTGGCGATCATCTCGTCAAAAAGTACGTGCGTAATATGAAGTAGTCTAACAGAGATCCTTCAGCAAATGCGATAGTCGTTCATTGCGACTTCACATCTAAAAAACTACTTTCCTGTCATTCCAACTCTTGAAAGTATTCTTGCATCTTGGATGGTAAGGATCTGTTTTATGCTCGCTTGACCACCGAAATTGCGCCGAGTAGTATCCCGACACGATTTACCGTATCCCTGACGACACTGAGAGGTTTCCTCATGTCTTTTAATAAGATTATTCTCGTTGGCAACCTTGGCCGTGACCCAGAACTTCGTTACACACCGCAAGGAACTCCGGTCTGTACCTTTTCCCTCGCGACAAACGAACGGCGCAAGGACAAGTCCGGCGAGATGCAAGATCAAACCACTTGGTTTCGGGTAACTCTCTGGAATCGCCAGGCTGAGACAGCTGCACAGTACCTCACCAAAGGTCGACCCGTTTATATTGAAGGTAGGCTTCGCGTCGAAGAATACACAGACCGCGATGGCAAACAGCGACACTCATTGGAAGTTACCGCAACCGAGATGCATTTTATTGGCAGTGGTCGAAGTGAAGACGCGATGGCTGCCAGAGCGAGTGTGGGCGACGCGCCACCTGCACCGGCCGAACCAGCGGACGACGATATTCCCTTTTAGTATTGCTGATTAACTCTGGTGAGTACTGTTTGAGGGTTTAAGCAAGACCCCAGCGCCCGAACTGTCGAAGTTTGTTATAGCGGCGTTCAAGCCTCTCTTCTTGAGTGCAACTCACTGCTTCAGCCAACCGTTCACTTAAAGCGGAATCGAGTAATCGTGAGGCTTGATCATAGTCGGTGTGCGCGCCACCCGGAGGTTCGGCGATTATCTGGTCCACAATCTTCTCTTCGTAAAGATGTTGCGCGGTAAGTCGCAGACCCTCGGCGGCACGATCAGCTAACTTCGCATCCTTCCATAAAATCGCCGCACATCCTTCCGGTGAAATCACGGAATAAACGGCATTCTCAAGCATCAATACCTGGTCTCCTACGCCAATGGCGAGTGCACCGCCTGAACCTCCTTCGCCAATTACAGTGACGATAACTGGGACTTTGAACTTGGCCATCTCGCGCAGGTTGTAAGCAATTGCCTCCGCCTGACCTCGCTCTTCAGCGTCAATCCCCGGATAAGCACCAGGTGTGTCAATCAAGGTGAAGATTGGTCGTCCAAACTTCTCAGCCAACTGCATCGCGCGGAGGGCCTTTCGGTATCCTTCCGGTTTGGGCATTCCGAAATTCCGGTAGCTTCGTTGCTTGGTATCTCTTCCCTTCTGATGACCAACAACAATTATTGGCAGACCATGAAACCGTGCCGAGCCACAAACGATTGCTGGGTCGTCGGCAAAGCGCCGGTCACCATGAATCTCGGTGAAGTCTTCGAAGAGCCGCTCAACAAAGTCCAGCGTATGCGGACGGTCGGGATGACGTGCGAGTTGGACCCTCTCAATGGCAGTCGGCTCAGTTGCCGGTTTACTGTCGTTCGTCACTTTCTTGTCTGCTTTGGCCATTAGCTTGCTGAATGGGCGGCCGCCGCCTTATCAGACCCGGCCTTCTCAATTCGGATCGTACACCCCAACCTCTCAAGCGCCGAATGCAACTCTGCATCACGATTAACTCGAAGGGCTGTATTGGTCTTCACTCTTACCATGATCTCACCGTTTATCAGGACCTCGAGGACTACATCACAACTTCCCGGATGGGTATTAAGCAGATGCAGCACATCATCGAACAACCCAGCCGGGTCATCGGTTACAGGCACTCGAAGAACTACAAGCTCGCGGTTCTTGAGTATCTCATCCAGACTTTGAACCTGATCCACAATCACTGTAGGCGGGTTATCCTCACTTAACTCAAGACGTCCGGTAATCAGTGCCGGCAACTCATTGTGAATGAGGGCGGAATACTTGCGATACGAATCTGGCCAGAGAACACATTTCGTTTCGCCCGCTTCATCTGCCAGACGCAACAGCGCGAATCGATCGCCCTTCTTGGTGGTTCGGATCTGAAGATCACTTATCAAACCACCGATGGAAATGCGATTACCACTGGCCATCGTGGAAAGCTCGATGGACTTTGCCGCGCGCAGGGTCTGAAGCAGATCCACATAGCCGCCAAGCGGATGTCCGGTGATGTAGAAACCTAGCGCTGTTTTTTCTGCGGCCAAGAGTTCCGCTCGAGTCCAGGGCTTGGCCGTCGTTGGAGGTTGCTCAACAGCGTGAATCTCGTCCGGCACCACAGCAAATAGTCCATTCTGACCCTGCAATCGTTCTCGTTTGGCGCGTTGAGCTCTCGCCAAAGCGTTATCGATACACGCATGAAGCGCAGCTCGCCACTCATGCAGATCGCGCGCTGTTGTATTGAGAGAATCAAACGCTCCGGCGCTGACAAGGCTTTCCAGCGCACGCTTGTTCAGCGCGCCCTGTTCGACGCGCTCTGCAAAGTCAAAGAATGATCGGAACGGACCTTCTTTGCGAGCAGCGATGATTGCGTTCACCGTAGACTGTCCGATTCCTTTAATTGCTGCCAGACCATAGCGGATTGCGCCGCTTAGTGGAGTGAATCCGGAATAACTCTCATTGACGTCGGGTGGCAGGAGCGGGATGTGCTGTGCGCGTAGTTCCTTCGAGTACTTGAAGACCTTTGCCACATCCTGCGCTTCGCTCGACAGGACAGCAGCGTAGAAGTGTTCGGGGTAATGCGCCTTGAGATAGGCCGTCTGGAAAGCGAGAAAGGCGTACGCCACACTGTGGCTGCGATTAAAGCCGTAGTCTGAAAACTGGTTCATTAACGAGAAGATCTTCTCAGCCTTCTCTTTCTTAATCCCTCGTTCGACGGCGCCAGCAATAAACTTCTGCTCGTGGACTGCCATCTCTTCGCGCTTCTTCTTGCCCATCGCCCGCCGCATCAAGTCGGCTTCGCTTAACGTGTAACCGGCAAGCCGCTGGGCTAACTGCATAATCTGTTCCTGATAAACCAGGATGCCGTACGTGTTGCTGAGAATGTCCTTCATCTCCGGGACGAGGTAGCGAACCGTCTTCTTCCCGTGATGCCGCTGAATAAACTCATCAACCATCCCACCGTCGAGCGGGCCGGGTCGATAGAGAGCATTTAGCGCGGCAAGGTCTTCAATGCCTTTGGGCTTCAACTTCCGACAGATCTCCTGCATCCCTGAAGACTCAAACTGGAAGACGGCATCAGTGCGCCCTTCAGCAAACACTTGCATAGTCTTCTCGTCGTTAAGCGCTAATTCGGACCAGTTAATCTCTTTACCAAGCAACTGCTTAATGCTGGTTAAGCAATCATTTATGACGGTTAAAGCGGTAAGCGCTAAAAAGTCCATCTTAAGCATGCCGGTTTTTTCAAGGTCCGACATGACATATTGGGTGGTCAATTCTTCCTTGCCAGAGACCGCAACCGGGATCAGTTCCTGTAAAGGTTCAGGTGAGATGACAACTCCCGCAGCATGAACTGAGCTGTGCCGCGCACAACCTTCCAAGCGCTGCGCTATCTCAAGTAGTTCTTTAACCTGAGCGTTTGTTTCAACTTCCTTCTTTAGTTCAGGTACTTGTTCAAGTGCCTGGGCAATGCTCACGTTGCGTCCTCTAACCGGAGGAGGAATCAATTTGGCGATTCTTTCCACCTCCGAATAAGGCATCTCGAGCGCACGACCGACGTCCTTGATCGCCGCGCGCGAGGCGAGAGTTCCGAAGGTGATGATTTGACAGACCGAGTCGCGACCGTAGAGATTGGCCACATGATTGATCACCTCGCCGCGGCCGCGCACGCAGAAATCGATATCTATGTCAGGGAGCGAGATTCGGCCAGGGTTGAGGAAACGCTCGAAGATAAGGTCGTACTGAAGTGGGTCCACGTCCGTGATATCGAGGCAGTAGGCGACCAGCGACCCGGCGGCTGAACCACGACCCGGCCCCACCGGAATCGCATTCTCTTTGGCGTATCGCACAAAGTCCCAGACAATCAAAAAATACCCTGCGAAACCCATCTGCTTGATCATCGCGATTTCGCTGGAGAGGCGTGTCTGATAATCCGCGATCGGGTGCTTCAGTTCACCCCGCGCGATTTGCGCCCCCCAGACTCGTTGGCGGCGACGCTCGAATCCGTCCCGCACCACCTTCTCGAAGTACTCATCGGCAGAAAGGTTCGAGTCAGATTCGGGAATCGGATAGTTGGGCAGGTAGTTGATGTTCTCGGGTAGGTTGAGCTTGCAGCGTTCAGCGATCTCCACAGTGCGCGTCAGGGCGTCGGGCAACTCGCTGCCGAAGATCTGCCACATCTCTTCCGGAGATCTGACATAGAAGTTAGGACTCTGGTATCGCAGTCGATTGGTGTCGTTGACCGTCTTGCCTGAACCGATGCATAGCAAAACGTCATGGGCGCGCGCATCTTCTGGTCGCAGGTAATGGGCATCATTCGTTGCCACCAACGGTACTCCGGTTCGTTTAGAAAGCTCGACCAGCTGTTTGCGGATGCGCTGCTGGGCTTCCAGGCCATGTTCCTGAATCTCAAGAAAGTAGTTTCCCTTCCCGAGTATCTCTTCAAATTCAATCGCTGCGGCTGCCGCTTCATCGCACTTCTCGCGCGCCAGCATCGCCGACGGAACACCAGACATGCAGGCGGAAAGCGCGATCAACCCCTTGCTGTGTTCCGCGAGCAGCTCTTTATCGATGCGAGGTTTGTAATAGAAACCCTCTGTGTAGGCCTTCGAGGTCAGGCGTACAAGATTGCGGTAACCATCCAGGTCCTTGGCCAGCAGAATCAGGTGGAAGTTTGCCTTCTCACCTGGCGCGCCGGCAGCGCGGTCACTGCGACTCCCGCGAGTAATGTAGGTTTCGCAACCGATGATTGGATTAACACCATGGTTCTTCATGGCGTTGTAAAAAGAGATCGCGCCAAACATGTTGCCGTGATCGGTCATAGCGCAAGCCGTCATACCGAGTTCCTCGGTACGTTTAGCTAATGGCTTGATTTGAATGGCGCCGTCGAGAAGGCTGTAGTCAGTGTGGAGATGTAGATGGGCAAATCTTTGCTCAGGCATTTTTATGTTGAAGAAGTGCGGCGGCCCTCGTCACGCCGGGTGGAGAACGATAAGAACAAATCGATGCAAAAACACTATAACACGCAGAGTTGAACTGTCCCTTTTGTTACTTACTCCCATTCAATCGTGCTGGGCGGTTTGGAACTAATGTCGTAAACAACGCGATTCACGCCGCGCACCTCGGACACGATCCTTCCTGACACCCGCGCCAGTAGATCATGAGGCAGCCTGGCCCAGTCCGCTGTCATTCCGTCCACACTCGTCACGGCGCGTATGGCAATGACCTTTTCATAAGTGCGCTCGTCGCCCATCACGCCGACGGTTGAAACAGGCAGGAGCACCGGAAACGCTTGCCAAACCGATCCATAGAGATCGGCCAGTCGAAGTTCTTCATCAAGTATTCGATCTGCTGCCTGGACCAACTTGATGTTCTCTCTTGTTATCTCGCCGATGATCCGAACTGCGAGCCCCGGACCAGGAAAGGGATGGCGCGTCAAGATCTCTTCAGGAACGCCGAGTTCTCGTCCAATCAATCGGACTTCATCTTTGAATAGTTCTCTCAGCGGTTCGATCAAGCGCAATCTCATCTTCTCAGGCAGGCCACCAACGTTGTGGTGACTCTTGATTACTGCCGATGGACCACGCACTGAGACTGATTCGATCACATCGGGATAGAGAGTTCCCTGAACCAGGTATTCGACATTTCCCAATTGCCGGGCTTCGGCTTCAAAGACATCGATGAAGACGCGGCCGATATGTTTTCGTTTCTGTTCGGGATCCGTGACCCCCTGCAACGCGCTAAGGAACTGATCGCCGGCGCGAACGCCACGAATATTCAGCTTCATTCTTTGCTGCAGAAGCGTCAGCGTCGTCTCGAACTCGCCTTCTCTCAGCAGGCCGTTGTCAACGAAGATGCATGTCTGGCGCTCCCCAATAGCTCGATGGACGAGCGCGGCCGCGACAGTTGAATCAACTCCACCCGACAATCCAGAGACTACTTTTCCGTGTTCACCAACAGCGGTACGGATACGCGCCACCTGTTCTTCAATTACTGCCTCTGGCGACCAGTCTCCCTTACAACGACAAATTGAGAAGAGGAAGTTCCGCAGTACTTGCGCTCCGAAAGGTGTGTGCGCAACTTCGGGATGGAACTGGACGCCAAAGATCTGTCGCTCGAGGTTCTCAATGGCGTTGAGCGCGTCGTCAGTAACGGCTGTAACATGAAAACCTGATGGAACTGAAGTGACGTGATCACCGTGACTCATCCAGACATCCATCTCACCTGGCATGCCCTTAAAAAGAGAGCTGCCTTCATCTGTGACCTTCAACCGCGCATAGCCAAACTCACGTGCCGGTGCTGAAGCCACGTCACCACCAAGATCCAGAGCAACTACTTGCAACCCGTAACAGATGCCAAGAATCGGACAGTCTAGATCGCGCAGGATCGCCTTATCCGGACGAGGGGCATCCTTGTCATAAACTGACGATGGGCCTCCGGAAAGAATCAGGCCGCGCGGGTTCTTTGCTTTGATCTTTTCGACTGGAGTGTTAAAGGCGAGAATCTCGCAATAGACACCTGCTTCGCGAACGCGACGGGCAATTAGCTGAGTGTATTGCGATCCAAAGTCAAGTATTATTACCGTCTCGTGATTAGCTTGTGGCGTCAAAAAAGCAGACCTCTTGAAGTATTGCGCGTCCCGAAATGACGTTCACCAAAAGAACGAGGGTGAAGTGGATTATACTTTTGCACGCTGATAACGCAAACTGACTTTCGTGCATCAAACAGTCTTGAGTTGCTGGGTACAAGTCATGTTCAGAAGCAAGGCGGACTCGTTCCGCCTCAAATATTGTCTGCTGCTAATTCTCGTCGCAATCGCAGCGCCATTGCGGGTCAGTGCCCAGGCCATTGCAACGACCGGGAGACCACAGATTGCCCTTTCGCAACCGTTAACTCTGCGATGGCGTTATCCATCGGACCTGACACTAAATTTGACACCGGCGTTCGATCACGAATCGATCTACGTGCCGTTAGCTGGCGGCGCAATCGTCGCGTTAAAAGCCAGCGACGGTCAGTTGCGCTGGCGTTCCGAAATCGGCGGTGAGTTGTCAGCCTCACCAGCGGCAGACGCACAACAGATCTACGTCGCCTCTGAGATCGGTGGCGACGACAAATCCGATCAAGTGCGCAGGCGCGCAACAGGAACGTTACGAGCCTTAGGTCGTGATAGTGGAGTCACGCAGTGGATGAGAACACTGGCCAAGCCTCTTCAGGGCGGGCTCGTCGTGAAGGATGGATTGATTTTCGCAGGTGGCGCCGACGGCAAGTTCTACTCTTTCGAAGCGAAGACCGGTCAGGCGCGCTGGAGCTTGGACTACTCGGCTGCATTCAATTGTCAGCCGATAGTTTCAGGTGGGCGCGTGTACATCGGAAGCGAGGATGGTTCGTTATTAGCGCTCGACAAGAACACCGGCAAACTCCTCTGGCGTCATCGCAGCAAAGGTCCAGTACGTGGTCCTGCGGCAGTAGAGGAAGATACCGTGTTCTTCGGTTCGGGCGACGGGCACGTCTATGCTGTGGATGTTGCTAACGGAAGGTTGCGGTGGCGGAATCGTACCGGAGCTTCGGTACAGGCGGTTTCACGTGTCGAGGAGGGTGTACTCGTAGCTTCGCTGGATAACTTCGTCTATCTCTACTCGTTCAGTGGAAGTCGTCTGTGGAAACGTCAGCTTGCAGGAAGGATTGCATCGCAACCGTATACTGCTGCGGATGGAGCGTTGTTTACTCCGCTTTCCACCTCGGCGGCGGTGGTCCTTGGTCTAACCGATGGTAGGCCGGTTAACACATTACCAACCGATGAGGAGTTGACTACGTCGGCATCACCGGTGGGAATTGGCGATGCAGTGTTTCTGACAACGCAGCGCGGTTTACTCTCGTTTGCTCAACCGCACGAACGAGCTACGAAAAGTAACTAGCTTGAATTCTGAGTGCTGCCCGCTGGTTTAAGGAAGCGTCCCAGCCCATCCCGGCGGCACAATCGACAATCGTCAATCGTCAATCGTCAATCTAAATCTCTTTCGCCTGGATCTTGGACTTGCTGAGATCCGGACGCCTTCGAAACATCCCCACTGCCCGCGACAGCAAGCCGTAAAGAATGTAACCAGTCGCCAGTCCCAGTAACACATGGCGGGAATACAGAACCAGCAGCATGAAAAAGCCGACGACCAAGATCACGGTGCGCATGCTGCGACTGCGCGTACCAATCTCTTTAAAGCTTGAGAAGCGAATCGTGCTCACCATCAGCACACTGAGAAAACCCACCAGGGCCATTAGCATGATCGAATAGACTTCAGCCCGTTCCGGGCCGTAGTAAACCAATGGAAAAGGTGTGAAGTGGATGATCGCTGCGATCAGCCCACCTGCGACCGGGATCGGCAATCCGACAAAGCTCTTCTTATCTACTTTGACGGTTCCTTCAGCCAGAATTCTCGGTCGTGAACTCTGCACATTAAAACGAGCCAGACGGAATGCTCCACACATCAGATACATGAACGAGAGAAAGATCCCCATTCGATGCAGACCACTTCCCTCTTCTAAACTCGCTCCATAGCCCCAAACGTAAGCGAGCACGGCAGGCGCCAGCCCGAACGTCACCACGTCTGCAATCGAATCGAGTTGAATGCCTATCTCGGTTGTGGTTTTCGTCAAGCGCGCGATGCGACCATCAAGCGTGTCGAAGATCACTGCCAGCCCAATCGCAATCGCTGCTTGATCCAGAAGTCCGGCGGCGCGAGCAAGATCCCCTTCACGACCGGTGGCCAGCAATTGAAAGCCGCGCAACGCTGTCATCACGGCGTAGAAACCACACCCGATGTTCGCCGCAGTAAAAGCGGAAGGAATGAGATAGAGACCCTTCTTCACTCCGCGTCTCTCTGGGTCAGAGGGGTGCAGTTCGATGTGACCGTCGTTGCTCAACGTATTCTCCCGATGATTGAGATGCCACCTTTAACGCGTGTGCCTTCCG
>DATBMP010000196.1:0-8470 GCA_036554845.1 Pyrinomonadaceae bacterium | reverse complement strand
GGCGAGGGATATCAAATCATTCACGGCTTGAGAACAGCAGTGATTGGACCAGACGGGAAGGTTTATAAAGTATATCGTGAGAATAAGTGGACGCCGGAGGAGATTCTGACTGATGTGCGGAAAGTGAATGGCAATTAACTTTGGAGTGCGGTGTCGCGCTGCGCTTGCCACCGCACTCCATAGCTAAGACTTGATTTTCTTGATCTCCTCTGTCAGCACCGGTACCGCTTCAAACAGATCACCCACAATCCCGTAATCCGCGATATCGAAAATCGGCGCCTCAGGATCCTTGTTGATAGCCACAATAGTCCCGGAGTTCTTCATACCTACCAGGTGCTGGATCGCGCCTGAGATTCCCAACGCGATATACAATTTCGGCGCTACTGTCTGCCCGGACGATCCAATCTGGCGATCGATCGGTAGCCATTCTGCGTCGCAGATAGGTCGTGAAGCTGCAATGTCACCGCCGAGCACCTCCGCCAGTTTCTGGGCCAGTGCGATATTCTCCTGGCTCTTGATTCCCCGCCCAATGGCCACGATGACATCTGCTTTCGAAAGATCGACAGCCTGTTTGACTTCCTGAAACGGCGCTTCCGGCACCATGCGAACGTCACCGACTTCAACTGCGAGGTTCTCGACCGGCGCGCCATTTCCCGTCGCTGCCTGATCAGGACGATACGCACCTGATTGAAACGTCGCAAAGATCGGGGCTTCCGAATCGGACATGACGTCAGCATCAATCTTTCCCAGGAAGATGCGACGCGTAAACGTGACCGATCCTCCGTCAACCTGCGCGCGTACACAATCGCTGATCAATCCCTTTTGAAATCGTGCGGCTAGTTTTGGTGCGTAATCACGAACGAGGTAGGTGTGCGGCATCACCACATACTGCGGATCTGTTTGGCGGATAACGGCTTCCATCGCGTCGGTGTATGCATCGGGCGTGTAGTTTGCAAGTTTCCCGTTGTCAGCATAAACGACCTTGTTGATGTCATACGCTGAAACTTCCTGCGCGATTGCATTGTTGCCCGAACCGAGCACAACCGCACTTACTGGTTGTCCCAGTTTCGATCCCAGATCTTGACCGGCTGCAATTGCTTCAAGCGAGGTCTTACTTAGGATGCCATCGCGATGTTCAATAAATACCAGTATGCCGTTACTCATCTATTCCTCTTAGTAGTATCAACCTGCGACTTTTAAAACTCTTGATAGTTCAACTCTAAAACGCACTTCTTTGAAACACGTGGCTGTTTCAGTTCAGATAACGCGCGCTTCGGTATGCAGCTTCTCAGCAAGCGCCACCGCCCCGGCTTTCGCATCTCCATTCCCGAGAAACTGTGTCTGTTTTGTTTTCTGGGGAAAGTAAATCGTCTCGATCGTCTGATGTGCAGGGCGACTGACAAGATCTGCGGCAGGTGCAACTTCCTTAATCTCTTTCTTCTTAGCCGCCATAATCCCTTTCAACGTTGCATAGCGAATCTGACTGATTCCGGATTGGATAGTCAGCAGCGCAGGTGTTTGCATCGTGTACCACTGATACCAACCGCTCTCGAGTTCTCGCTTAACACGAAGTCGTTCTGCGGTCGCGTCGACCTCAATCACAATTGTTGCGTGTGGCAATCCGAGCAACTCGGCCATGATCACGCCTGTTTGCGCATAGCCATAGTCGTCAGACTGCAAACCCGTCATGATCAAGTCTGGTTTCTCGTCGCGCACTGCGTCTGCGAGAGCGGTTGCAGCCGCGAAAGGTGACAGGTGGCCGAGGTTATCTCCCACGACATGGATTGCGCGATCCGCACCGCGAGCAAGCGCATCCTTGATGACTGTCTTGACCCTTTGCGGTCCCATCGAGCAGACGACCACTTCGCCACCGACCTTCTCTCGTACGCGCAATGCTTCTTCAAGGGCGTACCCGTCGGACTCGTTGACTTCAAACGAGAGGTCACCTTCTTCGATCCAGGTGGCATCTTTATTAATTCTCAGGATCGCGTCTTTATTCGCGACCTGTTTCATCATTACTAGAATCTTCATTGTATTGGGATCAAATATTCGCTTTTGAAATTTGGTCTTGGTCTCGGGACTTTGACCTCCAGGCGTGCAGAGCGTGACAAAGGGCAAAGACCAAAGACCGAAACCCAAGATTAATGGCCCACGGGTTATTCACCAAACCGCTTAAACATCAAGGCTGCGTTAGTGCCTCCAAACCCAAAGCTGTTTGAAAGGGCGAAATTCACTCGAGCTTCGCGTGGTTCGTTGGGTACGTAGTCAAGATCACAATCCGGATCCGAATGGACGTAGTTGATTGTGGGCGGCAAGGTGTTTCTATAAATCGCCAAAACCGAAAAGACTCCTTCGATTCCACCCGCAGCGCCAAGCAGGTGTCCGGTCATCGACTTTGTAGAACTGACGGCGAGCTTGTATGCATGCTCTCCAAAGGTCTTTTTAATCGCCAGCGTTTCAAACTTGTCGTTGTAAGGAGTAGAGGTGCCGTGCGCGTTAATATATCCGACTTCTTCCGGTTTGATTCCCGCGTCGCGAATTGTCTTCTGCATGACGCGAATGGCGCCTGAACCGGTTTCATCCGGCATGGTCAGGTGGAAAGCGTCCGCCGTTGCGCCGTAGCCGACAATCTCAGCATAGATTCGCGCCCCGCGCTTTTTGGCCGACTCAAGCTCTTCCAAGATCAGAATTCCCGCACCCTCGCCAATGACAAAACCGTCGCGGTCACGTTCGAAAGGACGAGAAGCATGTTGGGGATCATCGTTCCGAGTTGAAAGTGCACGCATCGAGGCGAACCCGGCTACACTCATGGGCGTGATGGCCGATTCAGCGCCACCACAGATCATGATATCTGCGTCACCACGCTGAATGATTCTGAAGCTATCGCCGATTGCATGGGCCCCGGCGGCGCACGCGGTTGCGGTTGCTGAGTTGGGTCCCTTGGCTCCGAAGCGAATCGAAACCTGACCTGCGGCGAGGTTCACTATCGCGGAAACTATGAAGAAGGGGGAAACGCGATCTGGTCCATCATCTAGCAGCTTTGAGTGTTCGCGTTCAATGGCCCAAAAGTCGCCGATGCCACTACTTATGTAGGTGCCGGCATTCTCACTAACATCATCGGGAAACTTACCTTCTTCGGTGAGTTTAAATCCGGCATCCTCGATCGCTTCAACCGAGGCGGCAATGGCGTAATGAATAAAGGCGCCCATCTTGCGCGCCTCTTTCTTGGGTATGAATTTTAGTGGATCGAAGTCCTTAACTTCCGCGGCAAATTTGACCGAAAACTTTTCGGTGTCGAACTTTTTAATGTAGTCGACGCCGCTTTCTCCCTTCATCAGGGCAGACCATGTAGCTTCAACTGAATTGCCAACGGGCGTTACGAGACCCAGGCCTGTGACTACAACCCGACGTGTCAAATTAGAACTCCTTGAATGGAATGATAAGTGATCTGCCCGCCAATAAAGATATCGGGCCGGTGCGCCAGCCCGTCTGGAGATGACTAGTTCTCACTTATCGCTCATTGCTACTTCTTGTGCTGATCGATGTAGTTGTACGCGTCGCGAACACTCTGAATCTTCTCAGCGTCTTCATCCGGGATTTCAATCCCAAACTCTTCTTCAAAACGCATTACGAGTTCGACCGTGTCGAGCGAGTCTGCGCCCAGGTCGTCAATGAAACGCGCATTCGGTGTAACCTCGTTTTCGTCCACGCCAAGCTCATCAACAATGATCTGCTTGACTTTATTCTCGATCTCTTGATCGGGCATGTTCTTTGCTCCTCTGTCTGTGATTAATTTATGGCCACACTCGCGAGGCTTGACTGGGTAGTCCTGAGACTAGCTCCATCCTCAACATTCAGGCATTTCACTTCCCGGCTGATTTGCCGCATTAAACCGCACAAGACCTTTCCCGGGCCAACTTCAACGAACGTATTTACGCCTTTGCCGATCAGAAACTCCATCGATTCGGACCAGCATACGGGGGATGAGACTTGCCGCACCAACGCTTCGTATGACTCCTTACCACTCATCACCGCTGCGGCATCAACATTAGTGACAACCGGACGCTGGGGATCGCCGAACGACAGCTTTTCAAGATCAACTGCAAGACGTTCTTGTGCCGGTAGCATCAAGGCACAATGAAACGGGGCGCTCACATTCAACTTCACCACTTTCCGCGCGACACCTTTAAGTAGTTCCGTCGCACGATCAACTGCCGCCGTGTCGCCGGCAATTACCACCTGACTTCCCGAATTGATGTTTGCAGGAGCGCAAATCTGACCAGCGCGGGCTTCCTCACAAGCTTTCTCGATTGCTTCCAGTTCAGCGCCGATCACTGCCGCCATGGCGCCGCTCCCAAGGGGCACGGCTTCCTGCATGTAGCGACCTCGGCTACGAACCGTTTGGATTGCGTCGGCGAACGACAGTGATCCGGCCGCAACATGCGCGGAATACTCGCCGAGACTATGCCCCGCAAAATAGTCAGGTGTGGGAAACCCTTCTGATTGCAATGCTCGCCACGCAGCCACCGAGACGGTCAAGATCGCCGGCTGTGTATTCTCGGTCAATTGAAGTTCTTCGGCAGAGCCCTCAAAACACAAGCGCGATATTCCAAATCCAAGCGCCTGGTCAGCTTCTTCAAAGACCTCTCGTGCGGCGGCGAAGTTGTTCGCCAGGTCCTTTCCCATTCCGGGATACTGAGACCCCTGGCCCGGGAAAAGGAAAGCGATTGACGATTGTCGATTGACGATTGTCGATTGGCGGTTGTCAAACGTCATATTCGATTGCGGAAAGCGCATTCTTCCAAAAAACTTGATATCGAACGTGTCTCTGCATCAACACAAAATCGACAATCGACAATCGTCAATCGCACCCTACCATCGCATCAACACACCGCCCCAGGTGACGCCTCCTCCGAAAGAAGCGAGTAGCACCAGATCCCCTTCTTTGATCCGTCCCGCCTCAACGCACTCATCGAGCGCAATTGGTATCGAGGCGGACGAAGTGTTTCCGTGCATGGCGATGTTTGAATAGACGCGTTCGCTATCGACGTCCAATTTGTTTGCCACCGCATCTGTAATTCTTTGATTGGCCTGATGTGGGATGAATAGATCAACGTCAGCTGCCGTTAGTCCGGCAACTTCGAGCACTTCCCGCGAAACATCAGCCATTGAGCGGACCGCAACTTTGAACAGCTCGTTACCCTTCATCTTGAAGAAGTGATCGCCGGAGGCGAGTGTTTCGGGGCTTGGTGGGCGGCGCGTACCACCACCTGGTGAATACAGCTGTTCCTCGTAACGGCCATCGGACCTAATCTTCGTCGAAAGGATTCCGCGATTCGGATCTACGGGACCAAGCACTGCCGCACCAGCACCATCTCCAAAGAGCACACACGTTTGTCGATCGCTGTAGTCAACGTACTGCGTCAGGATTTCGGCCCCAATCACTAGTGCATACTTCGCTTGCCCAGTGCGCACCATCGTGTCGGCCAGCGTCAATCCATAAAGAAACCCGGAGCAGGCAGCAACAATGTCCATGGCGGCTGCCTTATGCGAGCCGAGTTCCGCCTGAATCAAACAACCCGTTGAAGGGAGAATCTGATCAGGTGTTACCGTTGCGCAAAGGATCAGATCGATATCCGCCGGATCCAGACGTGCCCTTTCGATCGCCTGACGCGCCGCGCGCACGGCAAAGAGCGAAGTGTACTCACCAGGCGCAGCCTTGCGCCTCTGACTAATGCCGGTGCGAGTTTTGATCCACTCGTCGGAGGTTTCGACAATCTTCTCGAGATCAGCATTCGTTAAAATGCCTTCAGGATAAGAGTGTCCGGTACCCAGTATTCCGGCGCGTTTATTTGACATCAAATCCCTCAATGATTAGCGGAAGGTAATACTATCCAGTAAAAAACGAAAAGCCAAACGTAATGTCAGCCACTGATTTCCTTAGCATGATGCTTAGGTTGCTGTAAGCGCCAGTGCGTGCGTCGCATTCGTCTCGGCGATACCACGTTCGATACTTTCACTGGCACGATTCTCTGAAAACTCTTTCACGCTGCGAATCGCGTTTCGTATCGCTCGGGCGTTCGAACTGCCGTGCGCTACCAGAACAATACGGCGGACACCGAGCAGGGGCGCGCCGCCATATTCTGAATAGTCCAGCCTCTTCTTGATGTTGCGAAATGCGGGTTTAGCAAGAACAGCTCCAGCTTTCGTCACGGCTGAGGCGGTCAACTCGCGTTTAATCATCGAGAGCATCGCTTCGGTGAGTCCCTCAGCGAGCTTGAGCATCACGTTTCCCGTAAAGCCATCGGTGACAATTACATCAACAGCTCCCGAGAAAAGGTCCCGCCCTTCTACGTTGCCAACGAAGTTGAGGCCGCTCATCTGACGCAACATGGGAAACGCTTCCTTGGTCAGATCGTTTCCCTTTGCCTCTTCTTCTCCGATGCTCATCAGTCCTACTACCGGACGGTGCGTGCCCAGAACTGCGCGTGTGTAAGCGTCGCCCATGATAGCAAACTGAACCAGGTGGTGAGCTTTACATTCCGAATTCGCACCAACATCAAGTAGCAACGTTGGTTTTGCCGATTTCGTCGGAATCAATGCTGCCAACGCTGGCCGATCCACTCCGGGCAACATTCCAATGACCATCTTTGCGGTGGCCATCGCGGCTCCGGTATTTCCTGCAGACACGAAACCGTCAGCACGACCATCGTTGACGAGTTTCGATCCCACTCTCAAAGAGCTTTTCTTCTTGCGACGAACGGCAGTCGCAACCGGCTCGTCCATCCCGATGACTTCAGCCGCTTCGACCAACTCAATTCCCCGATCGCCGTCACCACGCCAACCACAACGCCGAAGTTCTGGTTCAACCTTCTCGGGTTGGCCCACCAGAATGACTTTAATGCCCAGATCACGAGTAGCGGCCAACGCGCCATCGATTTCAACGTGGGGTGCATGGTCGCTTCCCATCGCGTCGAGAACGACTTTTCCCGTCAAACGGGTTTCATTCTTCGACTGAATTCGCACAGGCTTAAACGTTGGCCGGCCTAGTTCTGCTCGACTTGTACAACTTCGCGGTTTTTATAGTAACCACATTTCGGGCACACGCGATGCTGTAGACGCGGCTCCTGACAATTAGGACAGAGGCTTGTTTGCGGGGCGCGCAGAGCGTCGTGTGCGCGTCGCTTCCCTCGCCGGGCTTTTGAATGTCGTCGTTTTGGATTTGGCATTAGTTACCCCTTAAGAAATTTCGGATTTGGGATTTCGGATTGCGGAATTCGTCTGATCGAAACTTCCGCTTTCCAACCTTCTGATCGCATCGTTAGCAGGTTTTCAAATCCGCAATCCGCAATCCGAAATCCGCAATCAAACCCGCAATTCGAAATCCGCAATTCGAAATTAGATTCATTTCAGTTCTTTCAACGCGGCCCACCGTGGATCGACCGCCTCCTGTTCACAACTGCACTCCGTCAGGTTTCGGTTAGCTCCACACTCGGGACAGAGGCCTTTACAAGTTTCCCGACAGAACACCTGAGACGGTACGCCGAGCAACAACTGCTCCCGAACAATCTCGTCAATATCAATCGTCTCTCCGTCAAAGACCGACAAGTTGAGATCTTCCTCAGAAAGTTCGGCAGCGTGAAGCCGGTTGTACTCGTCAACCGTGACGTACTCCAGACCGAATTCCGTGGCCATTGGAAGCTCGAGCCTCTGCAAACAACGATCGCAATCGACTTCGACTTCAGTCTGAATAGTGCCGCTGATCTTGAGCTTGGTTCCTTCCCGTCTGATCCGTCCTGCGACCCTCGCCGGCTTAGTCAAACGGACGCGTTCGTCGTTAAGATCCAGCTCCCCCGAGGCATAAACGTGGTCAAATGCACCCTTGGTATCTTCCAGGTTTACAAGCTCAATTCGCATTGCCGTACTACTCTATTGCAAATCAGACATTTTCGCAGCTTGCGAACAAAGGGGCCATTATAGCGACCAAAAAAACGCTGTCAAACGAAGCCAATTCGCAGGTACTGATGCAGTTTGAAACTATTGATGCCACGGGCTTGTCCCGTGGTGAGTCACGCTGGCAGCTACCACAGCGTGGGATGAGATTCTCTGGATGCCACGGGCTTGACCCGTTGGAGGTTCATTTGAGGCTTGGATTTCGGAATGAGAAAGCGCCATCGTGAGGCTCCACCGGGCGAGCCGGTGGCATCCTGTCAATAGCTTGACAGCGCGATTTGTAGCCGCCAGCGTGACTCACCACGGGGCAAGCCCGTGGCATCAATAGTTCAAACTGCATCAGTACCCAGAATCAGGTAGAGGGTCGGTATGAATTCACGGGCTTGGCCCGTTGGTAGTTCACGTTTGTAGCTACAAATCAATTGCAGCTTGCAAAGTATGCGCCCGCCCGATTCGGTCTTGGCCCACTCTGGCAGGCGTAGAGTGTCAAACAACCAGAGCTTGGCTAGTTTTGGCG
>DATBMP010000123.1:0-8655 GCA_036554845.1 Pyrinomonadaceae bacterium | reverse complement strand
TCACGGCGGCGACACGGGTTCGATTCTTCCGTACCGTGTGAATATCGAGTAGTGCCTGGGATCGTAATGAAGTATCTCCACTCCTATCTATTTAACTCCGGCGCGAAATAAATCAAAAAAGTACTTGCGAAACCGAACAGTTGCACATATACTTGCAACCGATCGGTTTCACGAACTAAGAAACTCTATGAGAAGAGACGTGTTTCAAGCCATCGCCGATCCGACAAGACGAGCGATTATCGCGTTGATAGCGTTGCAGGCGATGACGCCTAACGCTATCGCGGAGCATTTCGAAACGTCGCGGCAGGCGGTTTCCAAGCACTTGCGCGTTTTGACCGAGTGCGAGCTTGTGACGCAAGAGCAAATGGGCCGCGAGATCTACTACCGGCTTGAAATCGAAAGAATGATAGAGATCGATAAATGGCTGGAGCAGGTGCAGCAGATCTGGGAAGGCAATTTCAAGCGTCTCGATGCGTTACTTGCCGAGTTAAAGCAACAAGACAAACAGGAGCGAAAAAAATGAAACCCGCCGAAGCAAGCCTGCCGTCAGATACAGAGGTATTAGTCAAACGGAGCTTCGATGCTCCCGTCAAACTGGTGTGGCGGGCCTACATGGAACCGGAGCTGCTGCGTCGTTGGTGCTCGGGCCTCCCCGGTTGGTCCATGCCCGTCTGCGAGATGGATATGCGCGTCGGCGGAAAGTATCGCTGGCGCTGGCGCAGCGACGAGAACGGCCAGGAGTTCGGATTCACTGGCGAGGTCCTCGAAGTCGTTCCGCACGCGAGAATCGTGCATAC
This sequence comes from Pyrinomonadaceae bacterium, assembly GCA_036554845.1. Lineage (GTDB taxonomy): Bacteria > Acidobacteriota > Blastocatellia > Pyrinomonadales > Pyrinomonadaceae > PSRF01. The sequence goes on along the minus strand of DATBMP010000123.1, from coordinate 7,858 downwards.
CCAAATCTACGATCCAGGCGACTTGGGCATTCCCATGGGGAGCGAACCATCGATCGTGACCGTCACCTTTCAGGAAGCTGGCGGTATCACGAACATGACAACCACGATCAAGTTTGCCTCGAAGGCCGACCGCGATGAGGCGTTCGCAACCGGCATGACAGACGGCATGGAGATGAGCTACAAGCGGCTCGACGGAGTGCTGGCCGAAGTGTAACGAGTGACAATTATGACGGAGCTCTTCGCCGTTGTTCCTCTTGTAGCTGGATTCGCAAGAATTCAGGTCTTCATGCAAGTCTTGCAATTCGAGAAATAGTGGGTGGCCGAGGCAGGAGCGTGCTCGCCAAGCCCCGGTTTGCCTTCAGAAAGTAAGCCAATCCACGACGACGACACTCGTTCGAGACGGCCCCACCTCCAATCAATTACGGGGAATTTCAGTGTGAACTGGAATAAGAGTGGATTGATCCTGCCGCTCTCAAACCCGGGCTACGAAGAATAGGTAAACGAGCCATAAGGCGAGCCAGACAGATGCGACGGCCCAAAGCCCAATCAACAAGAGGACCAGACTCGGTGCCAGAAACATAGTGGTGTAACCCAGAAGCCAGAAGCGGTCGGCTCGCCGGGCGTGCAGCGTGCTTTCGGTGTCACTCATCCGACCGCCAAGCGAACACCGGTAGTAATGCAAGGTGGCGAAAACGAGTGAGAAGGTTGCGACCCCCATCGCAATCAGTGTGAACTGGAATAAGAGTGGATTGATCCTGCCGCTCTCAAACCTCGGGTACAGAAAGAACAGCATGAAAGTGAAGATCGCGATGTTCGACGCGGCGAGGGTATACGTGCGGGTGACATTGACTGCGGCAAGATCTTCTCTCATCAAATGCCTCCATTGTGATGACATGGGCGCTGACCGGCGGCAATCACGCAGCGGGCGATTTCACGCAGCCCTCGTCGGATCATCTCGCACGGCTTGATTCGTGAGCAAACATTGTCCCCCGTTTACAAGTTCCAATCCACTATGGGAGAGATAGCCTCGATCAAAATATATGGAGGTTCGGTAAGCCGCAGGCTTACCGCAAGGGTCCGGCCGAGCCGGAACTCGAAAAAGGACTTTTTGTGCAAAGCGCATTCTAACTTTGTGGAGAAGGACATTTTCATTAAAGCTCGCGCCAGCAACTCCTCACCAGATAACCGAACAGCATTGCGGCCGACTCGTCATGAGCGGACTTGTTTGTTAACTTGCGTGGCGAACAGCTGAAGCGCAGACGTTAGAAGCATCGGTGTCCTCTAGGAATCTGAAACATCCAGTGTTCCGCAAGAAGGACATGAGCTTGAGGACACGGTAACCGAACGGGATCTAATGAAATAAAAAAACTAATCGTGAACAACCGCGACAGCCTATTCTTCATGAATCCAAAAAAGGAAAAAATGAAAATAATGAAAAATAGTTTCTTGATGTTGCTGCTTCTGGTTGGCCTCTCGTCATGGGTCTTTGGTCAAACACCAGCGAAAGACTTTGAAGGTTCGTGGCAGGGTACGCTTGAAGCGGGAGAGCAGAAGCTTCGTTTGGTAGTGACCGTGACGAAATCGGACGCGGGCACTTACGCAGGTAAATTCGACAGCCTCGATCAGGGTGCAACCATCCCGATTGACACAATCACGGTCAATGGCGATGCCGTGCGTCTGGAGATCAAGTCGCCTGCGATCGTCTTCGAAGGCACTTTGAACAAAGAGCGCACGGAGTTGACCGGGACCTTTACCCAAGCCGACCAACAGATCCCGCTCACCCTCAAACGTAGTGAGCAGGCAGCTGTAATGCCGCCGCCGAAGCCGAAGCCCGATTACTCCGCGCCCGCTGACGCACCCTACATCGCTGAAGAGGTGGTGGTGAAGACACCAGCGGGACACACGCTTGCCGGCACGTTGACGCTGCCCAAGAGTGCAAGTCTCAAACAACCCGTGGGTGCGATCGTCACCGTCACGGGATCCGGGCCGCAGGACCGAGATGAAAATATCGGGCTGCAAGGGTTTCTTCCCTTCCGCCAGCTCGCGGATGCGCTGGGTCGCCGCGGGATCGCGGTGTTGCGCATGGACGACCGTGGAACCGGGGCCTCAGGTGGCACGTTCAAGGGTTCCACCAGTGCCGACTTCGCCGAGGACGTGCGCGCTGGCCTTGCGTATTTGCGAACGCGACCCGAGATCCGGGCAGACCGCCTCGGAGTGCTCGGCCACAGTGAGGGTGCTCTGATCGCGCCGATGGTGGCTGAGAAGGAACCCAAGTTGCGCGCTATCGTGCTGCTCGCCGGCATCGCGCAGCCCGGGCGCAGCGCGCTCCACTTCCAGCTCAAGAACCAAATCGAACACAACACCAAGCTGACCCCCGAAATGCGCGACTCGCAAACCGCCGAGATCCCCAAGAAAATCGACGCCATGATGGCCGCGGACCCGTGGATGAAATTCTTCCTCACCTACGATCCTGCTCCCACCATGCGCCGCGTTAAAACTCCGGTGCTGATCCTCACCGGCTCGCGTGACCAGCAGGCGGTACCCGAGCAAGTGGCGCTACAGGAGGCCGCGTTCAAGGAAGGCGGAAACAAGGACGTTACTGCGCGGGTGGTGCCGGATGTCAACCATCTCTTCGTGCAGGACACGGACGGTTTCCCGGGCAATTATGCGAAGCTTCCGGCGCCGGTGATGGTGCGGACCGACGTCGTGACGCTGATCGGCGACTGGCTTGCGGAGCGGCTCCGGTGATGCCTGGAGCACACTCGACCCGCCTAAACCGTTAGGCGAACCGCTTGTGAAGTCATTCAAGGATTCAAGATCCGCCGCAGATAATCGACCTGGCCCAGGTGCCAGTTAAGGTGTCCATGAAGATGAATGAGGAATTCCCGTGTCGTCATTTGGGCTTCCAGAACCACTTCCGGATATTCCCTCTCCATCTGTCGCTCTGAGAGTTCGGCTATCACAGCTGGAATAGCCTCTCTCAACTCCGCCAGGCGCACGCTTAGTTCATCCTTTGAAAGACCCTTGGCGCTGAATTCAAGTTCTCGGTTTCTCCGGTACGGCAGATTACCCAGTTGGCGTCCTACATACTCTCGGAGATTGCCGTCGATATGAAGGGCCAGGTTGCCCGCTGCATTCAACACTCCCGGAACCGTTTGCCAGAGCGCATCGTTATTAGGAAACGACTCGATCTGTTTACTCAGCTTGGCCAAATCGCGACGAAAGAGAGATGCCAGTTCGTTTGCGGTGCTCACCATCCAATACTCCTTAACTGAACTTGGAACTGTATTACGCAAAACCGCGACAGTGGCAGATCTCAGATTTCAACAGTGCCTTCGAGATAGAAAACACAGCCGCCTTCAAGCGTGACGCGCTCACCGACCAGCCCACAAATGATCTCCCCGCCGCGTCTTGAGGCTTGGAAGGCGCGAAACACAGTCTTGCCCAGTCGCTTGGCCCAATATGGCGCCAGCATGCAGTGGGCAGCGCCAGTCACGGGATCTTCCGGGATACCTTTCGCGGGCGCGAAGTAGCGGCTGACGAAGTCGTAGGTTCCATCTCCTGGTGCGGTGACGATTACTCCGGGACGATCCAAGCGCGCCAGCGCCGTCATATCGGGCACCAGTCCACGCAAGACCTGCGCATTCTCAAGCAAAACCAAATAATTGAACTGATTGGTGGTCACTTCAACTGGGTCGACGCGCAGTGCCGCAGCTAAGCCAGGAGGCGACGAAATAACCTCGGATTGCCTTACCGGGAAGTCCATAAGGTAACCAGTTTCCTTACGGACCACTGTTAGTGGGCCACTTGCTGAATGGAAGACCACCGTGTTCCGTCCACGCTCCAGCCGTTCCATCACTACTGCCGCGCTCGCGAGGGTCGCGTGGCCACAAAGCGGCACTTCGGTGGACGGCGTGAACCAGCGCAGAAGGTAGTCACCACCTTCCGGGACCAGAAAAGCCGTCTCACTCAAGTTATTTTCCGCCGCAATTTCCTGAAGCACTGCGTCTTCGGCAAACCGATCCATCACCATTACGGCAGCGGGGTTTCCTTTAAACCGGTGAGTAGTGAAGGCATCAACATGGAATATCGGCGTGCGCATTTGTGACCATCCGGTAAGAGCATAACAATCGTGCTCTCGCTTTCACAGTTCGGATGGACAAACACTCCGACCCTTCGAGCATGTTCCGTCGCGGAGACAAAGAAAGTCCTTCAGATCACGACAGGCAACCAAGCGGCAACTTGAAGAACGGCTTCCGGCTTCCATCTCGCTAATGCTTTGCGGACCGCCTCATCGACTCCCACCGGACGGACGTCGAACATCTCTAAGGCAGATTGGTCACGTACAACAGTGGAATGGACAATACTCTCAATAAGCTTGCGACCAATGCTGGCATATAAAGGGGTGACCAGTGCCAACCACAAACTCGATAAAAACGGAGTCAGCACTGGTACTGGGATCATGCGAATGCGCATCCCCCGTTGACGAGCGTATGCGTGCATGATCCCAGCGTACGAGACCTGATCTGCTCCTCCAATTTCGTATACCCGATTTGCAGTGACGGGCAGGAAAAGCGCCTTTGTGAGATAGGCAAGGAGGTCATCGATCGCAATGGGCTGAGCTGGGCTTGAAACCCATTTCGGCGTGATCATTATTGGCAGACGCTCAACCAGAGAGCGAATCATTTCAAATGAAAGACTTCCGGAGCCGATCACGATCGAAGCTCGAAACTCGAGTACCGGCACACCCGAGGCACGAAGGATCTGACCTACCTCCTGCCGACTTCTTAAATGCGGCGACAACGTCTCTTCATCGTTCCCTAACGCACCCAGATAGATGATGAGCTCAACGCCTGCCGCTTTTGCAGCCGCGCCGAAATTCCGCGCAGATTGCCGATCGTTTTCTTCAAACGAGCCTGCGGAACCCATCGAGTGGACCAGGTAGTAAGCCACGCGGACGCCACGCAGTGCTGATTCGAGGCTGGACGGATCCAGCACATCGCCAGCAACGATTTCGGTCTCGCCAGTGACCTTCGGTTTCAGAAATTCAGGTCGTCGAGCCAGGCAGCGAATGCGATGTCCCTGGTCTTCCAACACGCGCAACAAACGACCGCCAACATAGCCTGTCGCGCCAGTCAGCAAAATCAGTCTGTCGTCACGATTCTCACTTGTCATTGAGTCTCACTCATCCTCATCACTCGCAAAATGTTTTCATTCTTGGTTTAGTCTCGGCTGGGTGGCGCTTCGGTCGCTCGCATCTCGGCGAAACATGGACCGAGTGAACAGAACTACCTTCTCTTTGCCAGCTCTTTCAAAAACGTTGATAGACCTTCGAACGATTCTGCGTGGAACTCGGCGGGAAAACGTTGCCGCAAATTTGAATCGCGGAAACCCTCACCACCCAGTACCGTTGTGCCATTGACCTTCTCGATGGACTTGCGGAGTTGCGCATACTCTGTAGTTGCACGATCCAAATCAACGATGGACCTTGCGGAGATACAGACAAGGTCAGGTTTTTTCTGGGCCACCATATCGCGCAGTGTAAACAGCGGTGTGTTTGGTCCAAGATTCGAGATCTCCCAGCCTTCACTTTCAAATATTATCTCGGCCATGTGAGTAGGTAGTTCATGCAAGTCTCCTTCGATACCACAACCTACAGCCTTCAAACCCGTCGCCTGTCCCGGCACAACGATGCCTCGTAGTTTTTGCAGTGCGCTAAGCATTACGCGCGTCGCCAGATGTTCGTCAGCAATCGTTATCGTTCCGTTGAACCAGAGATCCCCCACACGGTGCATCGCATTAGTTATCGTCGTATCGAATAGGGTGGCGAGCGCATGATTCTGTAGGTAAGCATCAATGAGTTGAGCAGCCGCTTCCGCTTCATTGTCACTCAACAACACCTCACTAAAACTTTCAGCAGAAGGCAACCCGGCAGGAACCATCTCTTTGGTAGCACGTTTGCTGGGCGACTGAGCAATAGGAGTGATGCCTTGCTCGCGGCGCAATCGCGCGATGCTCTGAATACTAAATCGCCTGTGACCACCCGCGGTCTTCTGGGAAAGTAGCAGACCATCGTCAGCCCATCGCTTCACAGTCGCCTCACTAACCAGCAACAGTCCAGCAACATCCCTGGTTGTCAGATTAGCGGCCTTCATTTTCCTTCCCATCACGTTCAATAACATAGCAAAATCGCTCATTTCGTGCAAGTGCTTGATCTTTTCTTTTCGCTTACTTGACAGATAACAAGTACTCATATAGATTTAAACCGCTCAAATCGCTCATCGCGATTGAGGAGAAACCAAAGATGACCAGGAATCAAAGACCTGCGTTCTAAGAACAACACGGCTCCTGGGCGAGCCACAACAAGGAGGAAGAGAGTTAACAATGAAGGTTACTAAATCGATCGGAAGAATGATTTTTGCCCGCGGCGTATTGCTGTCGCTGCTTGCAGTAGTTGGAGCCCAACCGCTTTTGGCGAAAGTGGAAGTGTCGGGAGAAACCGCCAAGCAGGCCAACATCGTGGAGACTGCCGTCGCGGCGGGTCAGTTCAAGACTTTGGCAGCTGCGTTGGAGGCGGCTGGACTAATTGACGCTTTGACGGGTGAAGGCCCATTCACAGTCTTTGCGCCAACAGATGAGGCTTTTGCAAAACTACCGGCTGGTACTGTCGAATCTCTGCTCAAACCAGAGAACAAAGAAAAGCTTAAGTCCATACTTCTCCATCACGTCGTAGCTGGAAATGTCACCGCAAAGCAAGTGATGAAACTTAATGGCCGTACAGTGAAAACACTTGAGGGCAGTTCGATCAAAGTCAGCACCATGAATGGCGTGACGGTTGACGATGCCCGTGTTACGAAGGCGGATATCCAGGCTTCAAATGGTGTCATACACGTTATCGACACCGTGCTGGTGCCAAAGATGTGAACGTGGATGATCTCAACGTTTGATATGTGATCCCGTCTGCTGCGTCTACCGCGTAAAGGTTTCGAGCAAGGGGGGTGAGAGGAGAGTGGTGGTCTCTCAGGCAAAGGGACCTCCCACTCTTTTCTTAGGTTGTTGGCAGCTGGTTTTTCGGATTTGCAAGGAGAGATTTTATGACCGCAAATATTTTTTTAATAACGTTCCTTTCGTTCATTGCATTCGCAGTAGCACTCGGAGGCCGAAAAGATGAGCTCGAGGTGGTCCAATCAGTCGACCTGACCCGTTATGTTGGCCGCTGGTACGAGATCTCGCGCTTACCGAATTCATTTCAAAAGAAATGCGCCGACATGGTGACGGCCAACTACACGCTGCGTGAAGACGGAAAAATCGAAGTCATTAATCGGTGCCGTAAAGCTTCTGGTGAGTATGCTACAGCCAAGGGGAAGGCAAAGATTGTCGATAAGAAAACAAATGCCAAATTGAAGGTCACGTTTTTCTGGCCCTTCTATGGTGATTATTGGATTCTGGATGTTGGCCCAAACTATGAATACGCCGTGGTCGGCGAGCCTGGTCGGAAATATCTTTGGATATTGAGCAGGTCACCCCAAATGGACGAGGCACTCTACCAGCAATTACTACAGAAAATGGCGGCACGAGGCTTCAACACCGAGATGATGATTAGAACTTCGCAACCAACCACAGAAAGTGGAAGTGAGGTAACTCACTAAGATTGGTTTCCCAGCCTCGGCGACTGGTGTCGGCACTAATCAAAGAGCAGCTGTCCTATTCACGCGAAGCGCGGAATCTATTAAACGCCTAATAAGTGAGTCTTCTTCAAGTGCGAGAAGCCAAAGTTCAAATCCTCTCGAATTGATTGAGGCGTATGCTTAAGGTGCGGACCAAGGTCGGTGGGCGCGGCTTTTCGATCCGCGCCCAC
>DATBMP010000042.1:0-6556 GCA_036554845.1 Pyrinomonadaceae bacterium | reverse complement strand
CACCTCGCGGTAGCGGGTGGATCCTCTACATTGCCAATTGCTGATTGCCAATTGCCGATTGCGGTAATGGCATCAATCGTCAATCAGCAATCAGCAATCAGCAATCTTTCTCCACTGTCCGACAACAAAACAAGACATTCGCTTTCCCTGTAACTTATTAACCACACCCTCCACTCTCATCAGAGGAGACGAGTAGTATGGTTTTAAGTTCACGGGAATCCGAAAGATCAACGAATTCAACACCAGCAAGAATGCAAGATTTCCCTGGTAGCGAACCATCCGTGAACTAAAGCGAGAAGCGAACTCCCGCTCAAGTGACGAGAGATCGATCGCCGCTTCATTGTCTGAGAAGAAACGATCGTGCTTGTACCAGAACTTGCGGATCACATCCGGAAACGAACCGCTATGCGGCTCCATGAAACAAAAAAGACCGCCCGGTTTGAGCAGGCGATGAATTTCCACGAGCGCTTCACTCACGTACGGATGAATATGGTGGAGTCCACCTACAACCGTCACACAGTCGAACGATGAATCTGGTAAATCCGAATCAAGCAGTGACCGTCGTATCGCCTGCGCCTCAGGCCAGCGTGAATGAAACGCATCAATCACTTCTTTCGAGATATCGATTCCAGTGACCGAAGCACCACGTTCGAGAAGAAACTCAGTAGTCTGACCACTGCCGCACATCGCATCCAGAACGTTCATTCCGGAAAGCTGGATCTGAGAGAACATCGGTTCGTAAATAAATCGCCAGCGATACTCTCGGCTCGAATCGTCACTGTAATGGGCTTCGTATTCCGCCGAGATAGTGTCGTAGTGTTTCTCTTGTTGCCGTTCAGAGGTTGCAAATCTCTCGTTTGTTTTGAGAGACACATCAGGCGCACGGGGCGCAGGCTCGAGCGAAGCGAGATCGGGATCGAAACTGATTGAGGGGCGGTTGGCGTCAGGACCTTTGACTGGTTCCACAGCTGCTCTGCCGGTCAGGAGGTTCAAACAAGGCAGAGTCAATCTAACGCAAAACAGTAGGATTAGAAACCTCTGTTTTAGTCAACGTCACTAAAAGCGATCTGTTGAGAAGATTTGTGGGCAGAGAGCGGAAGGGTTGGGGCAGGTAGGGCAGGGCAGGCGAGACAGAGAATCAGTTTCCGAGTGCTGTGATTGCATCCGCGGCACCTCTGTTGGCAGGAGCAACCAGCGTGTTGTCGCCCCGCAGCACCCCGGCTTCGGTCATCGCAAATCTGCGAGTACCGGTTTGTCCAATACCTGAAGTGGTCGCGGGCAGCGAGTAGAAGTAGTACGTCTTCGGGTTACTCGCGTTATCAATGGTGGCAGCGCTCAGTACGAAATTGTAACCACTCTTGCGCCCGGCACCGAGTTCCGGATCAACCAAAGTTCTACTGAGTAGATCGGCCAGGGATCCATAGTTACCGTTGCCGAGTGTGGATTGATAAGTGAACTGGGCACTGTGGATGGTTCTCATCGAGGAAGTTGCTGAGCCTTCGTTTGCGGCGCGTCGTGAGGCCAGCAGGCTCGGAATTGCGATGGCGGCGATGATTCCGATTATGGCCACTACTATCAGCAACTCTATCAACGAGAAGCCATTCATCTGTTTTCTTTTCATTTTTCTGGGTCCTGAAAAAGTTTGGGGGATGAAGCTTCCTCCATCCCCCGCACGTTAAGTAGGTTGTTTTGGAGCTTACTAGTTGCCCAAAGCGGTCAGGGCGGTACAAGCAGCGCGGTCAGCAATTGCCGCGGTGCCAGCAGCACCACGCATCACGCCTTCTTCAGAGACGCAGAAGTGACGGGTACCAGACTGTGATACGCCAGCATCGGTCTGCGGATCCGCCTGAGCGGTGAACTGCGCGAGCACACCAACTGCCGGAGCTACGTTCTGGATCATGGTGAAGTTGTAACCGCTCTTGACGCCGGTGCCGAGCACTGGATCGATCAAGCTCTGTCCCAACAAGTTGGCAGAACCGTCACCGTGAACAACGCCTGCACCACCTAACGCTGCGAAAGCACCGTTACCGGTCGTGGCTTGGAAGGTAGCCTGGGCACTGTGAATCGTGCGCAGTGAAGATTGGGCCGAGCCTTCGTTGGCGGCGCGGCGTGAAGCGAGAAGGTTGGGGATGGCGATTGCGGCGATGATGCCGATGATCGCGACGACGATGAGAAGCTCAATTAGTGAGAAGCCCTCTTGGCGTTTGGTTTTCATTTCTTTATTCGTGCTCCTTAAGAGAAGTGGGTTTTTAAGTGTTCGCGCCACCGGCTATTTCGTCCTCACGATGTCTTGCCGCGCAGAACGCGATGTTTGTCGGGATGGGAGATAACAAGGCCCGTGCCATAACGGCAACTGGCAATTTTCTTAGGAAAATCGTGGGTTTCTTCAATGTTCGGAGGTGGTCGACGATCTCGCCCAGGAAGGGCTGACAAATTACGGCAGCGACTAAATGACGTTTCGCGGCAGAAAATTTGTCGTGGACTTTTCTGGAAGTTAAGTGGAGAAGTTCCTAATTTTCGCCGGCGCCTGCCGCAAATCCTTCTTCATCGGCAGCGCGGCGACGTGGGGTGGGATCAGATGCTCGACGGCGAGGAGTTGAATCCGGACTGCGTCGTTCGTCTCTCATGTGTGCGGTCAAGGCGCGGATGCCATGCTTGTCGAGAAGGTGACGAAGCGAGCGAACTGACAGTTGCAAGAGTTCGGCAGCGTTGGTCTGGTTGCCACCGTTCCGGCGCAGCGCCTCGAGCACATAGGTCTTCTCGAGTTGGTCCAGGTAGGCGGTGAGATTGAGTCCCTCTTCGGGGAAATCGAAACTCTCGGCAATACGGTGAGGATTGTAGTTGGTGATTCGTTCCGGCAGGCGCTCGGGTTGGATTGCGTCGGTAGTTTCCAGGGCGACGGCCCGTTCGATGGTGTGTTCGAGTTCACGGACGTTTCCGGGCCATGAATAGCTCTCAAGCAGACGCAGCGCCTTCTCGGTGACCTTCAGAGTTCTACCGGTTTGACCACAAAACTTGTTCACAAAGTGCTCGGTCAACTCCGAGATGTCTTCTGGCCTTTCGCGTAGCGAGGGAAGTTCGATAGGGATGACTGAGATCCGGTAATAGAGGTCTTCGCGGAAAGTACCACCCTTGACCATGCTCCCCAGGTCGCGATTCGTCGCGGCAATAACCCGCGTATCCACCAGGGTTTCTTCCGTCGCACCGACCGGGCGGAGCTTTCGTTCCTGAAGCACTCGCAGGAGTTTCACCTGCATTGCTGGCGACATCTCGCCAATTTCATCCAGGAAGATCGTGCCACTGTTGGCTGCCTCAAAAAGGCCCTTCCGATTGGTGTTTGCGCCCGTAAACGACCCTTTTACATAGCCAAATAGTTCGGATTCGAGGAGGGTTTCGGTGAACGCGCCACAGTTGATCGAGACGAAAGGTTTCTCAGCCCGCGGACTAAGATCGTGAATGGCTCGAGCCACTAACTCTTTGCCGGTACCCGATTCACCTGTGACCAAAACCGTGGATTGGACTTGGGCCACAGTGTCGATCATCTGATAGAGCGCTTGCATCTTTGCCGAACGACCGATGATGTTGCCGACCTGACCTCGACTGCGCTGGCCCTGAATCAGGACCTTGTTCTCTTCGAGTAATGCGTCCTTCTCTTTGACGAGATTAATCTTGGCTAAAGCCCGCGCGACGACTTCCTTCAAGAGATCGTTATCGAACGGTTTCTGCACAAAGTCGTAAGCACCCAGAAGAAACGCCTCGCGCGCGCTATCTACATTCGCGAACGCAGTCATCATGATTACTTCGGGTGGCGGGTTGTGCTCGCGCACTGCTCGCAGGAGTTCGATGCCACCCATGTCGGGCATTCTCACGTCGGAGATCAGCAAATCGGCCGGGCCATCTTTAAGTATCTCAAGTGCTTCCGATCCACTTGCGGCTACGCGCACTTCGTGACCCTCGCGCTGAAACAGATGCGTCAGAAACTGCCGCATACCGAGTTCATCATCGACAATGAGAAGCTTCGCCATAAGAATTTCTGGAATTAATGATTACCGTTTTCGGAGTTGCCGTTCTCAGCCGGCAATTCGATCATGATTGTGGTGCCGCTTCCCTCGCGGCTGCGGACCGTAATTGTACCACCATGATCGCGAATGATTTGATACACAATTGAAAGGCCGAGTCCCGTTCCACCCGTCGTTGAAGAGAATGGTTCAAAGAGATGCTCAACTTGCTCGGGTGACATGCCGCGCCCGGTGTCAATAAACGCTATTCGCACGCGATTGTGTGAGTTTCGGGTCAATTCTGCTCGCAGCGTGCCACCCTTGGGCATAGCTTGAAGGGCGTTACGCGCCAGATTCCAAAAGACCTGCCGGAGTTGTTCCGCATCGACATTTGCCATCAGTGGCCCATCCGAAATTTCGTCTTCGATCACCTGCTTCTCATTAACTTCAGGACTGTGACGAAGGAGCGTGAACGTCTCGCGCAACAACTCGCCAACATCGACGATTTCGTGCACGCTCGAGCGTGGTCTCGCATAGTTCAAAAAGTCACCGATGATCCGGTTCAGGCGATCAGATTCGCGGAGAATGATCTCCATCAGCTCAGTTTGCGCCGACTGCCCCTCCATCTCGGAACGCAGCATCTGAATTGATCCACGCATCGCAGCCAATGGATTTCTGATCTCGTGAGCGATGGAAGCAGCCATTCTGCCAATTGCAGCGAGCCTGTCCTGGCGCCGCGAAGTCTCTTCGAGTGCGCGGATGTGAGTAAGGTCTTGAAAGGTAATAATGGTTCCGGTGGTCTCGCCTTTTTCTGATACCAGCGGACAGATACTGAAACCAAGTCTGAGACGCATTCCTTCAGCAGTCAGACATTCTGTTTCGAATCTCGGACTGGTTCCGCCGGCTTCGACGGTCTTTAGCGAAGTGTCGATGTTGCCTTTCAGCTCACCAAAAAAGATGGATGCCCCTTTACCGCGAACGTCCTCTTCTCGATAACCAGTGATCTCTTCAGCGGCAGTGTTGAAGGTATAGATCGATCCTTGAAGATCGGTAGTCATCAACCCAGAGCGGATGGACTCGACGATACGTTCGTGGAGCGCACGCAGGTTGGCGAGTGATTGTGTTGCAGCGATCAACTGCACATCTGAGCGCGTCTTTCGTCCTGCGAGCTGTGCTGAGAGTAGTCCAACCACGAGAAACGCGATGTCGAATAGACCAACGGACTGGACCGTTTGCGACAGCGCGTTTGCCAATGGTTCCTGGGCCGGATGGTTTCCGATACCCGCGATGGCGGCGATGGCGCATCCAGTAAAAGCGACGGCGCACAACACCGAGAGCACGATCGCGTCTCGTGGTCCAAGAAACACGCCGGCGATCGAAATGATGACGATATAGAGTGCGGTGTAAGGCGAGGCTACGATGTCTGAGGTCCAAACCAACCAGGTCACCAGCATTATGTCGCCGGCAAACTGCATTCGCGTTTGGGCCAGGAGGTTTCCCGAAAAGTGATGGGCTATTGAGTAGAGGATCGTGAGGATGATGACGATCGACAACAGTGGGAAGGCTTTACCCCAAGTTGGTTGGCCGGTGCTTGACCTTACCCAGAGAGTACCCGCGACCAGCAGGACGATAGCGACGCCAAGGCGGCCCAGGATAAGCCACCAGAGTTTCTGTCTGAGCGGGAATCCTCGTTCCAATCTCGCCTCGTCAGCCATCAATTGCCAAGCGTATCACAGACGGCTGATTGACGATTTCCGATTGTCGATTGTCGATTTACGGAGGTGATGCCACGGCTTGCCCCGTGATAGGTCACGTTCGGCGATAAAGAAGCATCATCGCTCCTTAATGACGGGCTGGCCCGGTCGGTGCTACACATTGCAGCCACCAATCAATGGACTAGCACCGTCTCGGCTTGCCGCCGGATGTGAGGCTGGGCTATGCCCTGCCGCAGCGACTGGGGTTTATTTGTTGGGCTGCGCCCAAATCTTGGTGGAGGCGTGAGCCCAATCCCGGGGCAAAGCCCAGGAATCAAAAGAGAGCGGCTACGGCAGGGCAGAGCCAAGCCTCACATCCGGCGGCAAGCCGAATCGGTGCGACCAATTCGTAAACCTGGAGGGCCAACTGATATCAAGGTTGGATGATGCTTCAGGGCAGCGAGCGTGAAGTACCGACGGGGCAAGCCCGTGGCATCAGCAGAGAACAATCTCGCACCGTTCAGTAGCAACGAGCGTGAAGTACCGATGAAGCAAGCAAGTCGCATCAATCAAAAGACGCGTGATCATTTATCATCCGAGTATGTCCCAGGAGCGATCCAATAAAGATTCAGATTCCAAACACGATGCACCTCAACTTCAGCAGGGACTCGACTACTACCTCGAGAATGGGTTTCTCGTCTTCACCGCGCACTATCTAAGCAAGCGGGGATACTGTTGTGAAAACGGCTGCCGTCACTGTCCCTATGGATTTAAGAAAGGTGAGTCTGAACAGTTTGGGGCAAAGTCTTCAAACATTGGTGGGCCTCAACCGTAAGCTTTCCATAAGGCCCGCGAGCACTCGCA
>DATBMP010000064.1:0-4102 GCA_036554845.1 Pyrinomonadaceae bacterium | reverse complement strand
CTAACAACTGCCCACTGACCACTACACCTCAATCACGCCATACCTCTCCATCGCTTCTCGCTGCTTCCGTTTTCGTCTCCAACTTACCGCACGATACGGAAGTAACAGTCGCATCGCGATCTTTAGCGACCGCGAGTCATGTATTGCATCCAGATTCTCCAAAACCAGTTGCACGGCCTTGCTCTTCTCCCCGACGCGTAAAAAGTCCTCCGCACGATTGAATTTGATCTTCTTCCGCAGTTGCTCGAACTCCTCCTCATTGATACCGAAATCATTCGAGACTTTTTCCAGCGCACTGAGATGTTCATCAAGCATCATCTCCTGGTTCCAGCTCGTGTTTCCTTCATGCCAGCGCCAGGCGGATAAAACAGTCGGGTCGAATGCAAACTCGCCTTCCAAACTCAGTTTTAGATACAACTCGAAGTCTTCCAGTGCCGACTGTTCGTTCCACCCGTGTTTTGACAAGCTGTCGCGAACGTAGAGAACAGTGGGACTCATTGGCGCCGTGGTACCAACAAGCATCGTTCGTGCATCGCCATCCGCATAGTTGGCCCATTCAGAGGTCGAGTCGATAACGGAATTGTGTGCGTCGATTAAGTAACAATGACCATAAGCTAGGACAGCGTTTGGTCTTCTCTGCAAAAGGTTGGTCCTGGCTTTTAAGAAATCTGCTAACCAGATATCGTCAGAGCTGAGGTAGGCAAAGTAATCGCCCTTGGTTAGCTCTAGCGCGTGATTCAACGTAGCGCATAAGCCACGGTTCGTACTTACAATGAGTTCGGTGGGGAAGGTGGCGTTCTTCAGAACCGACTCGATGACAGCCGGAGAGTTGTCGGTTGAACCGTCGTCAATTACAAGCAGTTCCGTTGGTGGAAGTGTTTGTTTGATGATCGAGCGCAGACACGTGGCAACGAAGGTCGCGTGATTGTACGAGGGCACCACAACCGATACTGTTACGCTCGCCTTTGTGTTTTTCATTGTCTGAAAGGATTCAGAGTTCGATTTTTCGTGTAATTTAGTGAACGTTTTTCCGTTTCGAACTCTTAAGAGATGAAAAGGCGCGTCATTTTATTTGGACCACTACCGCCGCCAAATGGCGGCGTCTCAGTATTTGTCAGCAATCTATTCGCCCACTTGAGAGAATTCGACATTCGTTTGTGGGCCACTTTTGGTACAGCGACAAACGACGTTTCGATCACTCGCTTCAATCATAGGCGTCTCGGCGTTGTCGGTGCGTTAGCTCGACAGGGAAGAAACGCTCGCATTATCGACTTCACGCATTTCCATCTCGAATACCCGCATCCGATATTACTGCCAATCTGGTTGTCAGCTAAATCATTGCTGAATTTCGAGTGGTTCAAATATATCCTCGACGGCTCGCTGCCCGAGCGTTATCCAAACTTCACTCCAAGACAACGAAAACTCTTTCAACAAGCAGTTAACTCAATCGATGAGTTCATTGTTGTGAGTCAGGAGTTACACGACTGGTTTCGAGATGCGTTGAAGGTCAAAAATAAGATCACAGTGATCCCATGTCTGCTCAACATACCCAACGAGTCGTTGACGCAAAAACTCTCGCCAGAGACTCAAACCGCATTGCAGTCGTTTCGCAAACACGAGCAGCGCGTTTGTTCAATCGGAACGTTCATTCCGAGTTACGGCTTCGCACATGTAGCAGCAGCGATCGAGAAACTTCGTGATGAGACGCAGCAGGACATCGGATTGGTTCTTTTGGAGGGGGCGTTTGCAACCGATGAGAAGTATCGCGAAGAGGTACTGACCGGACGCGATTGGATCACGGTCCTAACCAGCCTTCCGAATACCGAGGTTTATCAGGTCCTTCGCGAATGTGATGTTTTTGTCAGAGCTTTCGGTTCCGAGAGCTATGGCATTTCGAGAGTTGAGGCGATCTGGTGCCGTGTTCCAGTGATCGCGACCAATGTCGGAGAGACACGCGGCATGATTCGGTACGATTTCGGTGACGTCGAAACACTGAAGAACCTGCTTCGCCAGTCGTTGGATAATCCAGACACATCAGAGCTCGAGACCTGGGCCAATATTTTTCACACAGAGGCTGATGAGAATCTAAAGAAGTTCATCCGAACCGTTGGCCTCTCAGATTGAGTTCTCGCGAACCTTGCCACCGGCCAAAACGAAGACCGCCTTCCCTGCCAGAAACACACTCACGGCCGCAAGAACTAGGAGGAAGTAATGCAATGCAATGATGTAGCGAGGTTCCGTGTGTAGGGCTGATTGGAAGATGAAGTAATAAAAAGGTACTGCTGAAAGTATCCCCAACGTGGACCACCGACGTGACCAGGCGAGGGCTGCAACTCCGATTAAGACGAGCGGCAGCATGAACGCAGTGAGATATGTTTTCTGCACGATTCGCAACAATTGTGGATAACTCGTTGCGTGAGACCTCTCGGCGTCGATAACGGGCACGCGTTCGAAACGTAGCATCGAACCCGCGCGTTGGACCATCACGCCGGCAAACCAAATGGGATTGGATCTGATCACCTGGAATCCACGTTTTAGTCGATGGCGTTCGCGTTCTATTCCGTCCGGACCGAAAAGTGTCTCCGCATAGTCAGGCCGTTGAAACTCTTTCGCCTCCATCTGAGCGATCTCGACGTCAGTTTCGTGGATTCCAAAACGCCGCTCAGGATCATAGTCAGCAATGCCTTCAAGTAGCGTTTGCCCAGCGCCGAGCGACAGCGGAATGAACCGATCAAAGACAATCCAGTTTCGAACTGTGATGGGAACAATAAAGAGAAGTGCGCCGGACAGCAGCACGACACCCGCCGTGATGCGCATTCGTCCCTGGATAAGTCCAGCTGCGATTATCAAAGCGAGAAACGGCGCTAGTAATAGATTGTTAGCTCTTAGCAAAGACGAGACACCAAGTAGCATTCCTGCGAGAAGCAAGAACATCATCGAAAGCCCGCGGGGCATGCGAACGATCAAATAGAATGCTAAGAGCAGAGGCAGCACTGAGATCGTGTCAGGCAAAAGCAGAATCGAGTTCCACGTAAACTGTGGTGAAAAAGCTGCGAGCACACCGGCGATCAATCCGACACCAATGCCCATCAATTCATACGCGATCAGAAGCAGAAGGACTGCGGCCAGCGCGTCTGCCGTTAATTGGACCAGCTGGATCGCTGTGTCAGACTCTCCAAACATTCTGTAAATCAACGCTAACGCGAAGGGATAACCGGGGGGATGGCCCAGCAGATCGGGGTCGCTCATCGCGTTTCCACGCTGAAAGAAAGCCGTGAGGCCTTCTGAAACAAACAGCCGAGCCAAACGCTTGTAGTTGGCTGTGACGCCGCTCTGCACTTCGATTGCTTCCGCGCGCCAGTAGTACCAACCCGTAAACCTCACTCCAAACGTAAAGATAAAAACGAGAAGGCAATACAGCAGCAGGCGATGTGGCGACGGCCTAGCAACGGTGGACGTTGGCAAATGGAAAAGTTGGTCCAGGCTAAGTCGGAATCGAGGAGGCTGTCTCATGCATTTGGTATCGGCAGGGAGTCATTATACATTCTGGTTCTTCGAGCACTCTTCTGAATGATCCAAGGACAATCAATAATCTGTTTTGGTGGGGAAGACTGGTGGTATCACCATCCGCATTCCAAATATCACTTGATGCGACGCTTTGCCCGTGCTGGTAATAAAGTGATCTTTGTTAATTCAATCTCGATGGGATTGGCTTCAGTTGCGAACAAGGATCTTCTGCCGAGAATCAAACGCAAGCTGGGTAGCTACGCCAAACTCGCGCGCACCACCGATGACGGGGTGACAGTTGTCTCACCGGCAGCACTACCTTTCTTTGGAAGTAGAACAGCAAGAGCGGCGAACCGTCGACTATTAACGACACAGATCGGCGCGTTGGCCCGTTCGCGTGGCTTTTCAAAACCGGTTCTTTGGATCGCGATTCCCACGGCGGCAGAACTGATTGGAAGCTTTGGTGAGTCGCTGGTGATCTATCAAGTATCAGACAAGTACGACGCCAACACGATGGACCACGCGACTGATCCGGCGCTGATTCGACGGTTGCATGAGCAGGCCATCGACAAGGCCGACATCGTCTTGTATTCCG
>DATBMP010000102.1:0-8663 GCA_036554845.1 Pyrinomonadaceae bacterium | reverse complement strand
GCGACGACCGGCGTGCCCAGGATCATGATCAGTGCTGTCGCGTAGTGAGACCAGATGAACAGAGGTAAGCGAAACCAGGTCATGCCTGGTGCGCGCATGGTATGAATCGTGACGATGAAATTCAGTCCTGTCAGAATCGACGAGAACCCATTGATGAAGACTCCCAGGCCAGTCGCGAGAACATAGGTGTTAGAGAACGTGGTGCTGTAAGGTGCATAAAAAGTCCAACCTGTATCGACACCTCCGGCAAGCAAGGCGTAGATCGTGATGATTCCTCCCACCATGTAGACATACCAACTGAGAAGATTGATTCGCGGGAAGGCGAGGTCCTTTGCTCCAATCATCATCGGTATGAGGAAGTTACCCAGACTCGCGGGAATGGCCGGTATCAGGAAGAAGAAGACCATGATGATACCGTGCTGGGTAAAGACCTTGTTGTAGGTTGCCGAAGAAAGAAAATCACCCTGCGGAGTCAGCAACTCGAGCCGAATCAACATGGCGTAGATGCCGCCGATGAAGAAGAAGAAGGTGACAGAGCCGAGGTAAAGCAGAGCAATACGCTTATGGTCCCTGGTCAACAACCATGACTTAAGACCATAGGTGGCGTTGAGGTAATTAACTCGTGCTGGCGATGGTAATTCGAATTCTTCCATTACTCTAAAATCTCGTTTCGCTAATAACTATCTCGGACTTGCCGCCGACGCGGGTCTTGTTGCGGCAGGACTGCCCGTTGTGGCCGGTGCAGGTGTAGTTCCCGTTTGGGAAGGTTGACCGGCAGTTTGCAGCGACTTGATGTACGCCATTATTTGAATCAACTGTTCGGGAGTTATCTGACCCTGGAACGTCGGCATGATTGGTCCAAAGCCGGACACGAGTTTTGCCTGTGGGTTTTCTATTGACTCGCGTATGTAGGCTTCGTCGGCAGTTATGGTTTGTCCGTTGGTCAATGTCACGTCACGACCGAACATGTCGATAAGTGCTGGTCCACGTCCTCCTTCTCCGCTCGCCCCGTGACACGAAGCGCAACCCAGCGATTGATAGAGTTGCTGTCCAGCCACGGCGGGTGGTTGCTGGCTTGCGTTACCGCTCAGCCAGTTATCGAAATCAGTCGGCTCCATCACAATTATTGAACCAATCATTCCGGAATGGTTCATGCCGCAGTACTCAGCACAAAAGAGATGATATTTCCCCGGCTTGGTCGCTTCGAACCACTGGACCATGTATCTGCCGGGCAGCACGTCGGTCTTTACTCGAAAAGCCGGGATGTAAAAGCTGTGAATAACGTCTTCCGATGTCATCACCAGCTTTATCTTTCGTCCCACGGGCACATGCAGTTCATTGATTTCGCGCTGACCGGTGGTGTGTTGAATCTTCCACATCCACTGTTTACCGACCACATAAATCTCACTGGTATTCGCAGGCGGGCGAACCAGATCGAAATAGACCTTCGTTCCCCAGGCAAACATGCTCATGGCAATGAGAAATGGGATCACGGACCAGATGGTTTCCAGCTTATGTGAACCAGCCACCGGACGCGGAATCTCGTAAGGTGAACGTCGACGATACTTGATGACAAAGAAGACGATGACCCCAGTGATCAGGAGCGTAAAGAATAGCGTCACTCCTAATAGATAAAAGTAGAGTGCATCGACGCCACCGGAATTGGTCGAAGCACTTTCAGGCAGGAATGGGAGCCAGGGACCTTGCATGACTTCTAAGCAGCACCTCCTGCGGGCGCTTGGTGCTGATGCGAACCACGACGTCGAAGTGTCAGTAACAGTGCTGCGATAGCAATCAGAGTCACTACACCACCCGCACGAATCAGGTTGATCACTGCTGCACCATATCGACCCGTGGCCGGATCATAGTGGTAGCAGTACAACATCAGTTGATCCATCGGCGAGCCGATCTTATTTTCCGAAGCCTCGATCAGACCAAGTCGTAGATCTCGGGGCGCGTACTCTATGCCATAGAAGTATCGTGCGAGCCGGCCATGGGGTGTGGCCACGTAGATAGCGCTGGCATGCGCGAACTGGTTGGTCGCTTCATCGAAGTTATACCGGAACCCGATCGCTTTGGTGATAGCGTCAATGTTCGCCGCGTCCCCAGTCAGGAAATGCCAACCGTTCGCGGCGCTTGCTCGCTTCGCTTCCGGTAGATAGTCGATATACGTCTTCTTCTTTGCGGCTGCATTTGCTGGGGTCTCGCGCGGATCAAAACTGACGGTAACAACGTCGAACTCTTCCCCAGGTTTGAAGGCCATCACGCGAAAAGCACTAATCATTCCATTTAGCATCTGGTTGCAGAGCATTGGACATTCGTAATAGACCAGTGCCATTACGACCGGCTTCTTTCCAAAGTACTGACCAAGTTTTACCGTTTCGCCCTTTTCATTGCGAAAGGAAAGATCCAGCGGCAGTTGTTCGTTGAGCTTCTGATCTATTCCCACTTCGTCCAATGCCTTTGGCAGTCCAGTTGGGGCCGAAGGTGTATATGGACGTGAGTTGTAGAGCGGCGAACTTCCTTTTGGCGCGCCAAACTGCGCGACGAGTGAGCCCGGCGCCACCAGGCACAGAATAATCAAACAAGTAAGACGCAATCCGATTGCGCGGCAGAAATATTGTCGATAAAGACCCGAGAATTTCATCACTACTTCTTTCATCAAACTTATTGAGCTCTGGCTGTCTCTCGACCAGCACTTGCTGCGGTGGGTAATTGCATCTCCGGTGAACCGTTTTCCGATGGTGGACGAACTTGCAGTGTGTTCGACTCCAGGATCCGTTTCATTGCGTCCTTGATTGGTATGGCCAACTGACGCCCCGAAGCGTCGGTTCGTCCATTCTGTAGCGTCTCCTGCCATTGTTGATGCAACTGTCGGTACTCAGCTTGTGGTTGTGCAGGAGTAGTTAAGCTATCCAGGTTGATTACCTCGCCGTTTTCTAACTTAACGCCAAACCCTTTTGCCTGCTGTAGTCGCGGTTCCGGTGGTAACCGCTCTTCCTCGGTTCTGGCCATTGGTCCGGGTGCTGCGATGCCGGCGTCTTCCTTCGCAGCCTGGCGATTCAACACATTAAAGAAGATCCACATCAGTCCGAACGTGACTGCGGTCACGATGGTCAATCCGACAATGAACTTTGCAATTCCCTCAACACTGACGTCACTTGCTTCATGCGTTACATCGACGTTCATGATGTGCGAGACATCAGGCGTCTCAGTGACATGGCCAGCCTTGGCGTGATCGTGTTTAGCCATAAAACCTCAGTGGCCCGAATGCGCGTGGGCCTGTTCCAAAGTGTATTCGTATCGCGGATCGTTGATCGCGATTAAAGGCATCTTCCCCAACTGCCATAAGTAAGCGGCGAACCAAAGCCCGCCAAGCCCGAGGGGCGCAGCCAGGTTCAGCACGATCTCCCAAAGACCAGTCGGAAATCTCTCTTTTGTGAAACTCGGAGTGACCATCCAGAAAAAATCGATCAGCCGCATCATCAGGATCAAGACTGCAATGATCACCAACTTGTTTGGGTCGCGTTTTGTCGATCGCGAGAGCAGAGCGAGAAATGGCAACGCGAAATGCAGGATGGCGACGAAGACCGCGATTGCCCCCCACGCGCCTGCTGTTCGTGGCAGGTAGTAGACGATCTCTTCCGGAAGATTACCTGACCAGATGATCAAGTACTGCGAAAAAGCGAAGTAGGTCCACAGCATCACCAAGGCCAGGAGCAGCTTACCCAAATCGTGAAAATGACTCTTACCCGTGATCTCGCCGAGCGCTGTATGTTTGGCCAGCACCGCAGTCATCGCAATGACAAATGCCAGACCGCTAACGCTCCACGCTGCAACGAACAGGAATCCAAACATCGTCGACATCCAGTGAGGCTCGAGCGACATTACCCAGTCAACCGCAGCGAACGTGACGGTAAGAACGAATAACACCATTCCTGGCCCACTCAATACGCGCATGTACTTTACAAGTCGCCGATCACCGGTGCGATCTTGTTCGCGAGACCAGCGATTCAAAAAGTACGCAAGCAGAAACCAGATGACGAAGAACAAGAGGGCGCGACCAATGAAGAATGGCGTGTTCAGGTATCTGGTTTTACCGAGCTTGGCCAGTTCGGCAGCTTCCTCGGCATGTGTCCACGGATAGAGCGAATGCATTCCGATTACGATCGGCACAAACAGGATTAGCATCAACGGCAAAGTTCGAGTCGCTGCTTCAAGCGGGCGTCTAATCACCATGCCCCAACCGCCTCCGGTGAGGTGTTGCAGCATCAGCAGCGCCAAACAACCTAACGGCATGCCGAGCCAGAAGATGTAAGAGAAGAGATACGAACGAAAGAACTGGGCCGGGTTCACGAAAGCGCCGATTCCCAATATGACTAGAAAAACGACACCAACGATCAACGCAATCTGTTGCAGGCGACGCAGATCAAATGTTGAGTTTGTTTGGGCGGCACTCATTGATGGCCTCCCGGTGTTGGAGTGGCGGCAGCTTGCGGCGTTGCAGTTGTTTGATTTGCGTTAGGCTGATCCTGACCAAGTTGACTCAATTGCAGCGCTCGGATGTAAGCGATGATGGCCCATCGGTCCTGTGCCGCAAGTTGGGGAGCGTAACTCGGCATCACTCCCCAGCCGTTTGTGATCGCATCGAAGAAGTGGCCCACGGGGGCTTGTCGCAAGCGATCATCATGGAAAGAGGCAGCACGTTTGAATCCGCGTCGGACGATCATGCCGTCGCCGTTTCCGGTTTGACCGTGACAGACCGAACAGAAGATCTCGTAACGTTCCCGGCCTCGTTCCAGAACGGCTTCATTAATTTCGATTGGGAAGTACTCAATGTCATCGGGATACGCGGCCGCGCCTTGAGATGTTGATGCTTGAGTTGCTTGCGTTGCGGCACCTTGCATTGCGGCGCCGGTTGTCGTTCCGGGAGCACCCTGGGTATTTGTCCGATTACTTTTCTTGCCAGTAAAGAACTCTTTGTCCTCTCTCAGAAAGCCACGAGCAACGGTGCCGGGGACCGGCTGCCGCGATGAAAGCCCATCGGAGAAGAAAGTCGATTGCCGATAGGGTTTCATTTTTGGTTGGTCTTGCATGTCTTGCCGGCAGGCTGTCGTTAGCATCAGGCATAAGACGGTTAACAGAGGAACGTAACGAGGTGACGCGGCGATAGAGCGACGCGGTGACGAAACCATCGTCGTAGCTTCTGAACTGTATCGTTCGTCAACCATTTGTTACCTAATCCGCCTCCGCTGTAACCCGTGTTCGAGCCTACACTTCAACGTCCGTTACATCTTTCGCGTCCAACTGTTTCATGAACCGCGAAACTTCCTCGTGGTTGAATTTGGGATCGTTCGCTTCAATCACCAGGAAGAACCGGTCACGCGTTGCCAGCGCAAAATTTGGCGCATTGAAAACGGGATGATACGGCTGCGGCAACTTGTTTAATGCCAGCATGCCCAACACCGCAGCGAACGCAGCGCAAAGCACCGTGCTCTCAAAGGTGATCGGAATGAAAGCGGGCCAGCTGTTGAAGGGCTTGCCACCGACATTCAGTGGGTAATCGATAACTTCCATCCAGTACTGCATGAAAAAGCCGCCCACACCACCCAGAATTCCTCCGATCAAAACAATCAGCGGCAAACTGGTTTTCGTAAATCCGATGGCCTCTGAAAGTTCCTCAATCGGAAAAGGTGAATAACCGTTGATACGTCGATAGCCAGCCTCATAAGTTTTGCGAGCTGCAGCTACGAGATCCGAAGGGCTATCAAACTCAGCCATCACGCCATAGAGCGGCGGGGTGCGGTGATGATGATGTGCGGGTACGGGTGCGCTCGATCCCGGGGGTGCAGGAACACTTCTCCGCGAGATCTCGTCGTCTCTTCGATTGTCTTTATCGTCCGCCATCGCTACTTCCGATCAGATTTACAGAACACTGCTCAACTCAGTGCATCCTCAAGTCAACCACTCACAGCTCCCTTACTCTTCAACCTCCGCCTCCGGCAAAATCGTGCGCATCTCGAAGATCGAGATCATCGGCAGGAAGCGGATAAACAGAAACAATAGCGTAAAGAAGAAACCGATCGTTCCAATGAACATGCTCCAGTCCCACACGGTCGGTTGGTACATACCCCACGACGAGGGCAGATAGTCTCGATGCAGACTGGTTACAACGATCACGAATCGCTCGAGCCACATGCCGATGCTGACGACCACTGAGATCAGCCAAAGTGCCAACAGATTTCCGCGCACCTTTTTAATCCAGAGAAACTGCGGCGTAACGATGTTGCACAGGATCAAGGCCCAGTAATATCCAGCGTATGGACCAGTCATGCGGTTCCAGATCATATAGCGCTCATATTGGTTCCCGCTGTACCAACCAAAAAACGCTTCGATGATGTATCCGTAGCCGACAATCAAACCCGTTGCTAACATCACCTTCGCCATGTTGTGCATGTGGCGCATGGTGATAAAGCCTTCCAACCCGTAAAACTTCCGCAGGGGAATCGTTAACAGCAGCACCATCGCAAAGCCGGCATAGATAGCGCCGGCAACGAAGTAAGGCGGAAAGATCGTCGCGTGCCAACCGGGAATGATGCCGACGGCGAAGTCGAAGCTGACGATCGTGTGGACAGATAGCACCAGCGGAGTGGCCAAACCGGCTAAAAGCAGATAAGCCATCTCGTATCTGTGCCAGTGTCGTGCTGAACCTCGCCAACCCATTGCCAGGAGACCGTACAGAATTTGAAACGGCTTGCTACGAGCACGATCGCGCAGCGTTGCAAAGTCAGGAATCAGACCGATGAACCAGAACAAGGCCGAGACGGTTGCATAAGTTGAAACCGCAAACACGTCCCACATCAGCGGGCTGCGAAACTGTGGCCAGATGCCCATCGTGTTCGGGTAGGGAAACAGCCAATACATTAACCACGGCCGGCCCAGGTGGAATATCGGATACATACCCGCCTGTGCGACGGCGAAGAGAGTCATTGCTTCAGCGAAGCGATTGATTGACGTGCGCCACTCTTGTCTCAGTAAGAGAAGAATTGCGGAGATCAGCGTGCCTGCGTGTCCGATACCGATCCACCAGACAAAGTTAAGGATGTCCATGCCCCATGCGACGGGGACGTTGACACCCCAGAGACCAATACCGACAAAAACCAGGTTGAAGATTGCGAGCATCATCAACTGGAACAGGGCGAAGGAGATCGCAAACCCGATAAACCAGCCCAACGGCGTCTTTCGTTTCAAGACGATCGAGCTGATCTTGTCGGTTACGGAGGCAAACGTCAGTCCCGGATCGACAACCGGTGCCGTCGTATGGTGCTGCGCAACTTCGCTATGTGGTTGATCAGGCATAAGTCATTGACGATTTTCGATTGTCGATTGACGATTTCTAGTCATTGACGATTTTCGATTGTCGATTGACGGTTTCCAGTCATTGACGATTTTCGATTGCCGATTTTGTAGCGGCTTTGCCGCATCCCTTGCGGTAAGCCTGTGGCTTACCGGTGAGCTGTTTTAGTCAAAGGCTTCGCCTAAATCCCCACAATAGGCTGTTTAGATCTCCCGGTAAGCCAGAGGCTTACCGCAAGGGATGCGGCAAAGCCGCCACCAAATCGACAATCGACAATCGACAATCGTCAATCATCAATCATCAATGCCCCACCTCCGGGTTCGGGTTCCGCACATCCGAGAGATAGGTCGTTCGTGGACGCGTATTCAGTTCCGCAAGCAGCGAGTAATCGCGCTCATTCGCCTTCAACTTCGATACGCGGCTGTTCGGATCGTTAATGTCACCAAAGACAATCGCCTCAGCCGGGCAGACAGCCTGACACGCCGTCACAATCTCGCCGTCACGCACTTTTCGTCCTTCAAGTTCAGAATGAATCTTGGCTTCCTGAATCCGCTGCACACAGTAGGTGCACTTCTCCATCACACCTCGACTGCGCACGGAAACGTCCGGGTTGCGCATCAACTGGTATGTCGGTGTGTCCCAATCGTTGTAGAGGAAGAAATTGAATCGCCGTACTTTGTAGGGGCAGTTGTTCGAACAATACTTGGTCCCGACACAGCGGTTATAGACCATGTCGTTCAAACCTTCGGCGCTATGCACGGTCGCGTGAACCGGACAAACCGGTTCGCAGGGCGCGTTCTCGCAGTGCATGCAGGGCACGGGCATGAAGTGCGTGCCTTCCGGATGATTTGCGTCCGGACCTTTGAAATAGGTATCGACGCGAATCCAATGCATCTCACGACTACGCGCAACCTCCTCTTTTCCCACAATGGGAATGTTGTTTTCTGCCTGACAAGCAATCGTGCAAGCATTGCAACCAACACAATTGTTTAGGTCGATTGCCATTCCCCAGGCGTAGCCGTAGCCATACTTCTTTGGATCATAGAGAGATGGATCGTAGAGAGTGTCTTCGGGACCCGGTTCGGGATGACCGTGTCCTTCCGTGTCGTGACCTTTGTCATGAACATTGGTTGATCGAACGATGTCGCGACCTTCCATCATGAAGTGTTGTTGTGTCGTCGCGAGCAGCAGCTGATTGCCGTCTCGTTCGATCTGCACATCTGTTCCAAACCAGGGCGATTGTGAGGTGCGCAGGTCGTATGCATTAACGCCATGTCCGTTACCGACACGACCAGCGAGACGGCGA
>DATBMP010000010.1:0-5017 GCA_036554845.1 Pyrinomonadaceae bacterium | reverse complement strand
TTTCGAAAGTTCGCACCAATTAATTCAACGCGTCAACGTGCACAAGCGCGATTGCCCGTGTCGCTCAAACGCGCACCTTATTACATAAAATCATGTAGTCGCAGCGGCCAGCTCCTCACGTGAAGCGCCACGATGTTCGGCTGCGACAACGTGTTCTGCATGTTCCTCGTGCTCATCGTGAGGTGCATGCGAAACCTCACTTATGTAGAGCTGCGATAACAGAACAAACACGAACGTTTGAATTAATGCGACGAAGACACCCAGGAACATCAACGCCACCGGCAGGATCCAATAAGTAATCGGCGGGAACAGACGCGCAACGGTGAACGCTACCTGTTCGTCCGCAAACATGTTGCCAAATAGACGAATGCCAAGTGAGAACGGACGAATGAAGTTACTGATTCCCTCAATCACAAAGATTAGCGGAGCAATCCACCAAACAGGACCAGCCCAATGCTTCAAGTGTCCAAACAGACCGTTCTCTTTAATGCCGACGTAGTTGTAATAAAGGAATGAAGCGAGGCCCAGCGCGAAGGTGACGCTGGTTGCTGCCGTCGGCGACATGAACAATGGAAACAAACCCATCAGGTTTGATACGAGGATCAAAACTGCAAAGGTCATAACGACAGGAAAGTACTTAAGACCGTGAGGACCGATGATGTCGGAGATCATGTCGCGAATTGCGAGGACTCCTAACTCCAGCGTCTGCTGTCCGTGTCCTGGATCTTCCGTCGAGAGCTTTCCTTTCAGAATCCAAATGATCACCACACTCAGGATGCACGCGATCACGAACATCACGGTGTACCACGGGATAGCAGTTTCGGGCGTGTATGGACCAAACACCGCCTCGGGTGTCGTATGAAACTTGGCAAAGAACCAAGTCCAAAACTTATAAGTCGTTTGCATCTGGATATCGTGAATCGGATGCCCAAACCACTTGTTCACCAGTTCAACCACAATAGGAGTGTGATGACCCGATTCGGCGGCCTTCTCGCCGTGTTCGGCGGCGGCGCTACTTGCTGTATCCAGCAACCAGTACATTTAACTAATTTCCTCTCGATGCAACGATTGTTAAGTAAAACTCTCTTATTGCTTCAATAAACAGGGCGACTACGAACGTACAAAGACCAAGAATTGTCGCCGGCAACGACACGATGTTAAGCGTATGAGCGACGTAGACAGCTAGACCAATTACCAGGTACCGCAACACAAACTTGATTACGCCGATCCTCGGTTTCGTTCCAGCCAGTGCATTACCAAAGGCTGCCGAGATCGAGTTCTTCAACCAGTGGTGATTCAACACGGCGAGGCTTCCACCCAGCAACAGACCTGTCGACGCACGCCACGAAGCAAAGAACGGGCTGAGACCCACTGCCAGCAACGTGGTAACCACCATCGTGCGAAGCAACCGTTGGTCGATAGTTACGTCAGATTCGGTGGAAAGTGGGGCGCTGTGTCGAGTATTTGCGAAATCGCTCATAAGCAAAGCTGGAGATTTTACACAGGAAAACGGAAAGTTGTCGAGCAGCGCATTTTTTTGCGTACTGGGTCAGTTGATGCCACGTGCTTGGCATCCAGGTTTCGCACACTCGATGTTTCCTTTGGAGTTACGAGCGTGACTCACCAGGGGACAAGCCCGTGGCAGCAAACAGACCCAGTATCTCCTCTGTGCATTGCGTAGATGATTTGTAGCGGCAATGTCCCGGTCCTGTTCGTAGTTTCCAAATCTCCACGAGCAATCGATTCGCCCGGTACGCTTACAACTTCGAGGTCAATCGCACAAATTCATAGAACCCCGCAGCTGCACCAAGAATAAGACCAACAACCATTAACCACGGGTCCGTCCCCAACCAACGATCCAGTAACCATCCCAGGCCACATAGCGCAGCCACCGAAGCGAACAACGTAAAAGCTGCGGCGTACGCAATGCCACTCTTTCGGTTCTCCTCTTGATCCTGTTGGGCCATGTTCCAGCTTACCAATTCTCTCGGGTGACAAAGTTCTTCGGAAGCTCGAAGAGAAGCGCCTTAGTAGAATGCCGCATTGAGTCGTGAATGAAACAGACATGAGTGCACCAGCAGGCATTGCCACCATCGATAGCCTGAAGCTCCGCCGCTCGTTCATTTGCCGCCCATAACTTTCCAAAGTCGTAGTCATGGTCTGCCAAGGTCGCAAACTTTTCTCTCAACTCACAAGCACGGACATCACCGTTGTAATCGATTACCGCGGTGGTTTCGCCCGCGGTACACGGAAAGGGCCAGGCAGATGGCGACTGAAAGTTTTCGTGCTGGGTTCGATAGTGCGTAGTGATTGCGCCTACGTATGCGACGTTCTTTACAAACCGTTTGCTGGCATCATCGTTGCGAAACATGCGATCGCCATAGCGCTTGGTTAGTTTTGAAACGTAGCGGTACGTCGCGGGCAAGACTTCTGGCGGCACTTGCTTGATTGCATCGCCAACCAACGTTTCACCACGCACGATGTTGAAGTACTGACCATCGAGCCTGAAGTTGGTCCACATGAACTCGGCAAGCTTCTCGATCTCCGTATAGTTCTCGGCACAAACGACTGTGTTCACGTTCAACCGAAAACGATCGTTGTACTTCTCTTTGAGCGGATAGAGAAACTGAATGCAGTCGAGGGCTTTCTCCCAATTGCCGGGGACTCCCCGGATGCGGTCATGGGTTTCCCCATAACCATCCAGAGCGACGTTGAGATAGAGATCGAGTTTTGGATGATCACCGAGCGCTTGATCCACAATCTCGAACACGCGAGATTTGATCAGCGCGTTAGTAGGAATAATCACCCGCTGGACAGCATTGTTCCGAGCGAAGGTATCAATCACCTGACCCACGTCACGTCTCAACGTTGGTTCGCCGCCGGAAAGCCACAGATCCGAAATCTCGGGCATCGTGCGAGAAACCTTCTGGAGTTGCTCAAACGTCATGTCGCCCGGCTGATTCAACTCTTCGTGATAAAAACAGGTCTTACAAAAGGCATTGCAGCGTGATGTCACAAACAGGATCACCGTACCGAGCCGTTTTTCGCGTCTCGTGGAACGAAGTAGTTGGACCAGTTGGATTGCCTTGTTCGTCATTCAGTTTTGCGTACTCGATCGGATGATGACAGCTTGATTAGGTGATTTCAATTCATAAGTAATTCCGCGCCACTCTATCCGGCGCGAAAAGGCGGCAACAGTCGCATTCATCAGATAAATGAACGATGCAAGCGGCCAAAGAAAGAGATGGGCAAGAATGCTTCGGTCCAACTCTCGCTCGTATCTCTGCAATGGAATGGTAATCGCACGCAGTCGGATAAATGACTTTACAGCACCCAGAATAAAGATTGTCATCAACAAAGCGGCGAGTAGCCAAGAAAACTCGCCTTGCAGAGCGGCAATCGCTAACATAACTAACCCGCCAAAGAACACCCCACAGAACAGCAGGCTACCAATGAGCAACGGTCTCCAAAGGTGAGGAGCATAGACACGTGTGATCTTGAGTTGACGGTTGGTGAACTCAAGCATCTCTCTGAAGTTGCAGGTCTCGATAGAAGGAACGATGCACATCGGGACAAAGTTGATCGGTAAATGTGCTTGCTGAAGTGCCCCGGTCATCGTGAAATCGTCAGAGACAGTTCCCTTCCAACGTTGCGCGATCTTCAAATCTTCAAAGGTCGATCGTCTGATCGCAGTTGACCCTCCCCAACAGAAGTTCCTAGTTGAATCCGCGCCGAGTGCCGACGTGATCGATGCATTCCACACGGACCGCAAGTGTGCAGCAAAGCTTCCATTCGTTGGAATAAACCAACGGTAACCGCTAGCGGCGCCCACGTTGCTGTCTGCGAGTGGCGCTACCAAAGTTTTCAGCCAGGCTGGACCAGGTCGCGCGTCGCTATCGACAAAAACAAGTACTTCACTTCGCGCGTCGAGCTGCTCCACAGCTACTCGCAGATTGTGAACCTTCTGCCCGCTATCCGTTGCGCGACCGGCACAGAGGATACGAGTCTGAACTGGTCCATCGTGCAATTTTCGACGGCCAAGCTCCTCCACAACCGCCAGCGCCGGATCTTCAAGCGAATCGATTACAAAGATCAGCTCGTAATTTGGATAGCTTTGATTAAAGAGCGAGGAGAAGTTCTCGCTCAATCCCTGATCGAGGCCACGGAAGGGTGCGATGACTGATACGAACGGCGTGAACTGCGTTAGCGGTTTGGCACTCTCCTGTTCAACGTACCGAGCGAATCTAAATCCACCTCGCAGTGACAGAACGCCCAACCAGAGAACGACAACTGCGAAGAAGTAGAAGATGTACATTGAAAAGTTTGAGATGCCACGAGCTTGTCCCGTCGTACTTCACGCTCGCTGCTACTAAGAAGGCGTAACAAAATCAGAGAGCCACGGGCCTGCCCCGTCGGTACGTCACGCTAACGGAGTAGATAATCGCCAGGCTAAGAACTAGGAATTGAGAGCGATCAACGTGAAACTCCACGGGGCTAGCCCGTGGCATCCAGGAAGTTTACAGAGGTCATCTTCGTAGCAGCGAAGGTGAAGTACCACGGGCCAAGCCCCATGGCATCAAATTGAGTTTACTTGATGAAGGCCTGGCTCAGCACAGCGAGCGGTT
The DNA here is from genome assembly GCA_036554845.1 of Pyrinomonadaceae bacterium. Lineage (GTDB taxonomy): Bacteria > Acidobacteriota > Blastocatellia > Pyrinomonadales > Pyrinomonadaceae > PSRF01. Next base: position 392 of record DATBMP010000010.1, on the reverse strand, counting down.
CGATCAATCTTTGCGCGATATTGATAAAAGGCTGTGGGAAGATTCCTGTGATGATGATCCCAACTGCTGCAACAGCCAGAGCGACTCGTAGCGAGGGAGAAAGCGCGAGTGGCCTGTCATCTGCGATGCGATCGCCGAGGTACATTACCTTGATGAATCGCACGTAGTAGTAAAACGACACGACCGTATTCAAGATGGCCCAGATGGCAAGCCAGTAATACCATGTCTTACCAGAGGCGTCATGTTCTACGTCGGCTCGCTGTAACAGTCCCCAAAACAGAAAGTACTTTCCGATAAATCCACCCGTCATTGGTAAGCCGCCGAGTGACAGCATGAAGATGGTCATCATCGCGGCCATCACCGGCGCCTTCTGGGCCAACCCGGTAAGGTCG
>DATBMP010000560.1:0-5292 GCA_036554845.1 Pyrinomonadaceae bacterium | reverse complement strand
CGACCTTCAGAGATCGCTGCTTCCATTCCGCGATTGAAAATTGAATGAAGGATCTCTTCTTTGCTTTTGAAGTATAGGTAGACGGTGCCGTCGGCGACTCCAGCTTCACGAGCGATATCGGCAACTTTTGAATTTGAGTAGCCGTTGTGGGCAAAGACGCGAATGGCAGCGCGAAGGATCGCGGCATGTTTATCGGCGACAACTGGGCGAGTGGAATTGATTGAACTGGCGGAGCGCATATTTAAAAATGAATGAATCGTCACTCAGTCTGACTTTTTAGCGTAACTTTTGTTGGTGGTTTTCGCAACAGAAACGATAAGGAGGGAATTGGTAAATCGGGATTGGGGATTGGACTTGGGTCTCTTGTCGGTGATCTCGGTGGCTAGAGGGATGCTGACAACTGTCCAACTGACTACTGACCGACCGACCACTGCCCCTCACGTCTGATTGAACTTGTCACGCTGATCTGTGAGTGCCGGTTCACGCACGGGAGCCTCGGGTTGACTCTGCATTCGTAACTCCTGCACGGGATGTGAGGTTTGAATGCCTCTCTCTTTGAATAACTTCGCTATGCTGTAATTGATGTCGCTACGAATCTGTGAATGCCTGCTCGGTACTCGAGTCCAGACCAGCAGACGAAAGTCGAGCGAGTAGTCTCCAAAACGCAGAAACTGGACCTTCGGCTTTGGATCGCTCAACACCATCTCAACACCTTCGGCAGTCTCTAATAAAGTGTTTGTAACGAGATCGATATCCGACTCCGCTTCAACACTAATCGGAATCGAAATCCTGGCGCGCGGGTCCCCATAAGACCAGTTGATCACTCGCTGGCTGACCAACTTTGAATTGGGAACGATAATCGCAATGCGGTCGTTCGTGTTCACGATCGTCGTACGCAGATTAATACTGAACACGTCGCCTTCTTCATTGTCGATCGTGATTCGATCGCCCACTCGAATTGGCCGTTCAAACAATAGGATGAACCCTGAAGCAATGTCGGCAGCAATATATTGCAAGCCAAACCCAATGCCGACCGACAGTGCGGTGAAAATTACAGCCAGCGAAGTTAGGTCGAGACTAAAAGCGACTTGCAGGAAGAGCAGAATACCGATTGTCGTTACGAAGTATTTAAGGAGGCGGCCAATTGTGTAACGTAGTCCGGCATCAATGTGGGGAGTCTTATCGAGACGTCGTTCGATTAACGCACTCAAATATCTGGCGATTAAGAATGAGATCGCGAGGATGATGAGACCCTGGACCAGAGTCGCAACTGAAACCTTAATTCTGCCAAATTCAAAATTGTAATTGAGATAAGAGACAACCCGCTGGAACAAGGTCAACTCTTCCTGGAAAAGGATTAGATTCAACATAGAGGACTTTTGCCCATGATCATTCGTCCAGCAAAATTAGAAGCGGAGTTTATTCTCGATTGTCGATTGACGATTTCGCGCAGGTCAAGAGCCGTTTATTAAAGAAGTCAACGGTGATAACAGAACCTCCTGGAGTCTGAACAGTATATCCCTCAAGAATCAATCGGCAATCGGCAGTCCGCAGTCGACAATCTATAACAACCACGGTACCCGACTGCGAGTGATGTACCCCCTACGGTCGTTGATTAACCTTCGCCAGCGGCTCGATACTCAAAAGCCAAATGTCCGCCTCGGTCCGTCGCAACGTGATGTAAAGCGAACGACCATCAGGAGACAAACATGCTGACCTGACCTCATGCCCGGGGAATGAAACTATCTCGCGAGTCTTTTTGGTTTCAATGTCTGCGTAGTGAATGCCTCGTTCATAGTTAAAGAAGACTCCACGATTGTCTCTGGCCCAGAATGGTCTAACGCCGGGCGCTATCGTTTCATAAGACTTGGTTTCATTGTTGTAAATGACAACCGAGTTTCGCCCACCCATCGACATCTGACCAGCGATCCTGGATCCATCGCTTGACCACGAGAACGGCCAAAAATTCTCGCTTGGTGCCACGGGCGGATGAAACTGTTGGATTGTCTGTTCATCCCAATCCTTATTCGCATCGATGATGAATGGCAGTTCGTTGCGCTGCTTGAATACGAGGTGACTGCTGTCAGGCGACCACACCGGATAGACACTTGAACTTCCCGAAGTGAAAGTAGCCTGACGCAGGCCCGTGCCGTCTACATTAATCAACCAGATTTCGTATCTCCCGCTTCGGTCTGAATAAAAAGCAATCCGGCTGCCGTCAGGAGACCAGCGCGGTGATCGATCGTTAAAGGGATCGTTGGTCAACTGCCTGCGTGCACTGCCATCGGTCTTGATGAGATAGATGTCTTCCTGCCGTTCGCCCTGCGAGCTGTAGACCAACCAATCACCTGCGGGAGAAACGTCGGGTTCAGTTACGTACTCGGTTCCATGAATGATGTTTTCCTTTTCGCCAGTGGTCCGATTCTTAACGGGGTCAAATGCGATCCGATGAAGATTCTGTGTCTCGACTCGTTGAACGTACGCCATGCGTTTGCCATCGCGCGAGAAACTGAGGTGATGACTGTAAACCGAAGGAGTCGTAACGCTTTCAGGTGTTCCTTTGGTCTCGCCCGTCCTCTCGTCAATCAGCACGCGCCAGAAGTTCATGCTGCCACCGCGATTGCTGGCGAAATACAAATACTGACCATCGGGCGACCACAAAGGATTCCAATCGAGTGCGTCGTCGTCTGTGACTGCGACCGGAGGGCCACCGTGGGCCGGGATGGTCCAGATGTCCCTGCGGCCACCACCTTCGTGTAGCCCCCAATAAGCAATGCGATGTCCATTCGGCGACCAACTTGGCTGGACTGCATCACCCGGAGTCAACTGTCTTTTGGTCACCGTAGCAACGTCGATGATCCACAACGGACTCGGAATCAAACTTCGAATCGTCGGCGAGTTGGAAGGATCTCCGCCGACGACCAACTCGCGTCCATCCGGAGACCATGATGGGTTGTAACCGGTATCGGAAAGCCTCCTCACATTCTCGCTGGTGGCTTCCATAACGTAGATGCCCGCAGGTGTTCGTTCGGATCGGAAAGCAATGTAAACCCCATCTGGCGAGTAGCTCGGTTGCGTATCATCCGCAAGCGAATCCCTCGTCAGATTTACCGGATTCTTCCCACCCATGCGTTGCCAGTAAATGTCCCAATTGCCAGACGCGGGACTGGCATACAAAAACATCTTTTCGTCTGCTGCCAGCACCGGGTAAAACTCTGGTCCAGCGCCGGTCGTCAATTGAATGGACTTGGCGCTGGTCCAATCAGGCCCAACTACTCTCTGCACTTGTTCTTCTTGCTTAGAGAACAGGAATGAAAAGATCGCAACGAGGGCCGCTACTGCAATTCCTATCGCAGCGATGGCACGCCAGCCAATTCCATATCTTCGATCTCCTTTGAGTCGCGTCATGGTGCGACTCAATCTTGACGAGCTTGCTTTAGACATACGCTCGAGTCTTCTCAGGTCGGCGCGCATGTCAGCGGCGCTCTGATAACGGAGTTCGGGATCCTTTTCTAAGGCGCGGTTGATAATCGATTCGAGGTTGCTTGGCAGATTGTCATTTAACTCCGTCACTGGAGTTGGTGTCCGGTTCAGGATGGCATCGAAGACCGATGCTTGTGATTTGCCTTCAAAGGGAGATTGTCCGGTGACCATCTCGTAAAGCAGGACGCCAAGGCTCCACAGATCTGTGCGCGCGTCCACATCGTCGCCGCGCGCCTGTTCAGGCGACATATACTTAACAGTCCCAGCGACGATCCCGGATTGTGATGGTGGGGGTAAAGAGAGTGAGCCGGTTACAACAGGCTGCTTCGCCAGTTTGGCCAGGCCAAAGTCGAGCACCTTAACGTAACCGTCGTTTCGCAACACGATGTTCTCGGGTTTGATATCTCGATGAGTGATACCAGCGGAGTGTGCTGCGCCGAGAGCTTCAGCCATTTGTACAGCGGCTCTGACCGCTTCAGCCAAAGGCATTGGACCACGTGTCAGTCGCGTTCGTAGCGTTTCTCCTTCGGAGTAATCGGTAGCGATGTAGTGAATGCCGTCGTGTTCACCGATGTCGTAGACGGTGACGATGTTGGGGTGATTGAGGGCCGAGGCAGCTCTGGCCTCCCGTTCGAAGCGACGAATGCGATCGGTGTCGAAGGTGAATGGAGCGGGAAGGATTTTCAGGGCCACCTTGCGTGCCAGGCGCGAATCTTTTGCGAGGTAAACTTCCCCCATGCCGCCGACACCAAGTAGTGAGATGACGCGATAAGGTCCAATCTTCTCGCGCATTCGGGTACGCAGGGTGTCACTTGCGACGGCGCGAGCAACGACGTTCATAGCTGATGTTTCAATGAACTTTCCGGAGCGTTCATGAGCAGCCACGAGCTTTTCAACTTCAACTCGCAATTCGACATCTCCACCACACTGATCGGCGAGATAAGTCGATCGTGCCTCTGGTGCAAGCTCGAGCACTGCGCCGAGAAGTTCGTCAACTTTATTCCAATGTTCCGAGTTCATGAGTTATTGACGATTTTCGATTGTCGATTGACGATTAGAGGTAGATTCACGCCCTGGTCGGTGTGGAAGCCAAATCGGCAATCGGCAACTCGACAATCTTTTCAATCGACAATCGTCACTCGGCAATCGTCAATCACCGGCGACTGCCTGATACAACCACGCTTTCGCTTTGTTCCACTCGCGAATGACGGTGGCTTCTGAGATTTCCAGGACGGTTGCTGTCTCTTCAACGCTCAAGCCACCAAAAAAACGAAGCTCAACGATCCTGCTCTTGCGTTCGTCCATACGAGCCAGATCAGCAAGTGCCTCATCAAGCGCGACGAGATCGGTCTCGGGTTCTTCTGCGAAGTCGATTGCTTTTTCGATTGAGACTTGGAGGGCAGGGGCACCCTGAGAGGTCCGGGGCCGACGGCGTGCAACATCGACAAGGATGCGACGCATCATCTGCGCTGCGACGCCAAAGAAATGTTCCCGGTTCTGCCAACGACCGTTATTCCAGTTGATCAAGCGTACGTAGGCTTCATTGATCAACGCGGACGGTTGAAGGGGATGACCAGGACTCTCGCGACTCATGTAACAACTCGCGAGACGGTACAACTCAGAATGAATCAGGGGAGCGAGTTTTTCGAGGGCCACCTCATCGCCATTGCCCCAGGCTACCAGCAAGTCGGTGACCTCGTGCCCTGAGGAACGCATCATGAATGCCGTCCTTCCAGCCGGGGGGAGAAAATCTATCACACGCGTAATAGTTCAAGCCACATTCTCTATACGAGGCGCCTGGGTGAGTTG
>DATBMP010000528.1:0-5515 GCA_036554845.1 Pyrinomonadaceae bacterium | reverse complement strand
GAAGGTGTGACCACGATCCCACAGTTGATCGCGCAACTCGCGGAAGTTGTAGATCTCGCCATTTAAGATGACGGCGACGGTGCCGTCCTCGTTAAAGATTGGCTGATGACCGCCGGCGAGATCGATGATGCTCAAGCGCCGCATGCCGAATGAGACTGGACCATGGTGGAAATAGCCTTCGTCATCAGGGCCACGATGGACCATGGTGGGAGTCATCCGTTCAACCAGGGCACGTGCCTGGTTGGGGTTGCTTAGGTTAACCACGCCGCAGATTCCGCACATGGGTTAAAGAAGGACTTCGAAATTCGAATTTGGAAATTGGAATTTGGAATTTCGGATTGCGGATTTCGGATTGCGGATTGCGGATTGCGGATTTGGAATTTGGATCTACAATTGGCGGCAATTCGAAATTCGAGAAATTCGAAATCCCAAGTTAAAAATCCGCAATCCGAAATTCGAAATTCCAAATTCCAAATTCCAAATCCGCCATTCCCTACTTCCGCTTTATCCGCTGATTCATCAGTCGGATCGCCAGAATACTTTCCGTCGCCATCCGCTCATACGCATAACGCGCCGCCGCTGCACCTTTGAATGGGCCACCCGCGCGAACGTAAGCCAGTGCACCCATCAACGGCGGCATCACACCCAGCTTCCGCAAATAGTCACGCGCTCGCCCGCGACCACCGTTCGAAAGTTCACTCTCATTCCGACGTTGGTAATCAAGCTGCGCCTTCACCCAGCGATCCAACGGTTTGCGGTCGTCATGAATCAACGGATGCCGAAACCGGTGCACAGGTCCATCGACTAGAAAAACCTGTGTGTGATCGGTCTGTTTTACCTGTACCTTGGCTTTCATAAAGAGCCTCAGTTGCGCAGGGTAAAGCGATCCCAACAGCGCTCGTCCGTAATATCGAAACTCGAATGGGATCATCCCGCCAGTGAGATGTCCAGCATCCAGTCGGTCTTCAATCTCTTTCAAAAGATGCGGCGTGACTTCCATGTCAGCATCGAGCGCAAGGACGAACTCTGAGGTGATCCCTGTGTTTTGAATCGCGTAATGCCATTGTTGTTGATGCGAATCAAAGGGACGTACATGCCAACTAACGTTGGGAAAATTCCTGGCGATCTGTTCGGTATTGTCTGTTGAGCCTGAATCCAGAATCACTACGGTGTCGGCCCAACTCACGGCTTCGAGACATCGGCCGAGATTCTCCTCTTCGTTGTAGGTCAGAACCACAGGCGTGATTCTTTTGAGCAGGTTGGACCTCATGCGGGTTGACGCTGAACGTCTCTTTCGAGTTTCTGTTGCGGCATCAGTGCCAGGTACTCGGCCATCATCCGGTCCGCGACGGTTTGCCATGAGAAATCTCGGACCATCCAATCTCGTCCACGAGCCCCCATCTCTCGCAAAGTCATTTCACCGATGCGATCAATCGCGGCGGCCAGCTGATCTTCTTCGTTACTTACCCAGAGACCACAACCCATCTCTTCCAGACGACTCCAGGGCGTACCAAGACTCGCAACGACGGGAACACCGTGGGCGAGTGACTCCACAACGACCATGCAGAAGTTCTCTTTGTAAGAAGGCACGACGCAGACATCCGCTTCGGCGAATTGTCGCTCCTTCACCTCGCCCGAAACTGGCCCATGAAAGGTCACAGAACCGGTTAACTGCAACTCGTTCACCATGGACCGCAGCTTCCGTTCATACTGACTATCACCCACTCCACTAATGGAAAGCGTTGCCGGGTGCTGCAAACGTGTCATCGCTCGCAGCAGGTTCTCGATTCCTTTAATCGGATGAAGTCTTCCGAGATATAGCAAGCGAAGATGATCAACTGGTGGAACCGTTTCGATAGAAAGAGGGACGTCGATTCCGTTTGGTATCACTGCAACTCGTGCATTCGGTATGCGCCTGATACTTTCATTCTTCTCTTCCTCGCTAGTCACGTGAAGGATCACCCGCTCAGGATCGCAAGTCAGGTTGCACAAACTTTCCCACCACTGTTTCGCGCTAGTCCGTGTACTTCCGTTCCATCGCTGCAGCGCACCGCGAACGGACCACACAACTGGTTTACGAAAAGCATGTGCCAGCATCAGCGTTGGTATCGTTGGAGGTGAATAGACACCTGTAAGGTGAACGACATCGGCCCAGCGAATCATCGATACGAGCCGGGGAAACATTGAAGGGGCAACGTCTCGACTAAACCAGCGATGGCAGTAATAGATATCGTAACCGGCGACAGATTTCGTCGGGCTCTGTTTGACTTCGATGTGTCCTGGCCCGTCACTATCGGTGGTCAACACGCGCAATTCAACGGACGACATCTTTGCCAACGCATTACAAAGTCCGTAGCCCGATGCAATGGTCCCGCCGTAATGCGTCGCAGGATAAAACGATGGCGAAACGTGCAGAATTTTCAAAATAGGTAACTAAGCGAAAGCAGGAACATGGGAGAGAGTTTTACGGCAGGCATCAGCCATTTCGAGCGCCGAAATATCTTTCAAACATTTCAGGTCACGATCGCAGACCTTCAATAAGCAACCCTCACAGGGCACCATTTTCCGAAGGACCAAATGCCTGTCACCATACGGATACCAGTGGTTGGGCCAGTCCAATGCCGACATCGCGACGACGCAAGGAGTACCGACGGCGGCGGCGAGATGCATCGTTCCAGTGTCATTACCCACGTACATCCGGCAGTGACTCAGGGTGGCTGCCGCTTCTCGAACCGATAATTCGCCCGCGGCATTTGCCCCACGTCCCCAGGCACTGATCAACCGTTGACCCTGTTCGCGATCTGCTTTTCCACCAAAGACAATTGGATAGGCATCAAACTGATCGATCAGTAAACGACCAACTTCCTCATATCTCTCTTCGGGCCAAATTTTTGACGGCCACTTGCTGCCAGGACCAAAGCCAACGAGCTGTTGCGTTTCAAAACTCTTGAACCTGTCCTTCAACCAGGTAATGGCGCGCTCGTGTTCGGCACTAGTTAAATGAAGTTCGACTTTTGCTTCGCCTTGCTTCGGAACCGCAATGCCACCCAGAGCGATCCGCTCGAGCAGATGATCGACTTCGTTCGTGACCTTCGGTAAAGGTTGCTGCTCATTTCTTGTCAGCGGCTGAATTCCTTTGGCACCGATCACATTCTTTATTCCGGCAATGCGAAAGAACAAAAGATCTCGTTCCACAGCCTGACGATGCCTGAGCCTTGGTGCTAGATAGACAAGCGTTTCGAAGGAACGTCGTCGCAGGTTCAAAACCAGATTTAGCCGTTCCTTCATACCGTTAACAACTGGGTACTGGATCCACTCATCGATCAAACCCTGAGGGACCACATCACGAACGTTTACATTGCCACCGTTCGCGTCTGAGTTGCACAGCAAGGTGATGTGAGCAGTCAAAAAATGGTCTCGTACGGCCTGAATTGCTGGAAGCGAAACGAGCGTGTCTCCCAACTCCCCGATACGAAAGATTAAAACCCGCTGCACTCTATGATCCTGATCACTGACAGACATACAAGAGCTATCACTCATTTGAAGGCTTAAATGAAAACCTGGGTGCCGAGGCGAGTCTTGGTAACACCTGCGTCGTCGCTTTTGAGAATCTCCGGTCGGTCGACCTGGTAATCTTCAAAGCTGGAACAAAGACGAGCAGACTGAATACGACTTGCTGAACTAATCCTCCCACATAGGCAGCCATTTGGCTCTCGATTCCCAGCATCTGTGGCAAGAGCACGATTCCCAAAGTGCTCAAGACCATTCCTCGATCAGATTCAGAAAAGAACCTCGAATAGAAGTCGAAAAATATTCCCAGCAGAAACATGATCATAACCACACCGAACCATCCAAAGCTTATGAATGCTTCAGTCAGGACGCCTACGCCGATTGCTACATTACTCAAGTCCTCTTCTCGAGTTACGCCGTAAGCGACCTGGTAAAACTGATTAGCTTCACTAACCGATGGCTTGTCGGGCCAAACTGCCCTCGGGATCCATGTTATGTAGAGATATGAATAGAGGTGTCCATATTGGTAGGGAACAATGCGCGGGGTCTGGTCCAGGACATTTGCAGTCTGCGTTAGTAGTGAAACTCGCGAAAGGCTTTTGCCAAACAGATGCTGCAACGTGTCTCTGGAAGGATCCTCAATCGCGTCGCTCCAGTGTTCAAGGGAAGAATTAATCCAGAACGAAACTCGTTCGATCTTCGAAGCCTGCGCACCTTCAGACCAGTAGGTTTTCCGAAAGTCCTCTTTGCCTACCTGAAAGAAGAGAATTGAGATCACCACAAGGACAATTGCTACCCGAGGAATTCGCCGGCGTTCAACTAGAAAAACGGCACCGCAGATCATGATGATCGAAGCAAAAGATCCTAACCAGCCCGACGAAAGACCTGCGAACGAACGGGTAACGAGAAATCCTGCCACTAGAACTTTATCAAGCCATGTTGCTTCACCTCGAAGGTAGCGTCGAAACAGCAGTGTGAACGCGAAGATCGGAACGATCGAAACGAATGTGGCAACTGCCTGACGCCCGCCCGAGCCCAAGACCAATAGAGAAGGTTCCAGAAAACTCAGCGTACTACTCATAATCAAAATGATGCCTACATATGCTTGCCGAGATGGTTCGATTGCAAGCTGCGGCGCCTTAACTAATCGTGCCAACCTTCCGCCACCAACTTTCATCCCCAACCATAGGCACATGACTCCAATGAGCGCCATCAATGTCGCCTTCGTGACCATTGCAGGATCAGCTTCAAACCCCACGGTGGAATTTGCTATCTGAATAACCAGATCACCCCAAAAGAGTTGCAGCGCGTAGTAGATCCAATACATGAACGCAAGCATCGCAAACATCGGCAGATCACTCTTCTGCCTCTTCTTCCATAGGGCGTATGAATGCAGAGGGATGAGTAACATCAAGAATGCCAGACCGAGATCGGGAGGCGATACAGCATTAATACTTGTGAACCACAAGAAAAACGTGATCGACCCGGCCACCAGGGCAGAACGAACCAGCAGTGCCGGTTCCAGGTTAGCGATTGGCTTCTGCACTTTCATGCGTGGCCCAAACAGACTTTGACGGCCTCGACAATACTTTTTGCTGAGGCATGAACAGAGAAGGTGCTGCTTTTTTCTTGGGCATTGCGACCTAGCCGTGAAAGAAGAGCTCGATCAGAGGCGAGGGCTTTAAGGTGGTCCGCAAGAGCTCCGATGTCACCCAGCGGAAAGACCGCTCCGGTATCATGGGAAGCAATCAAATCAGGACCACAACCCACCTCGCTGCTTACTAAACATGGAAGTCCACAGGTCATCGCCTCGTTGACAACCACTCCCCACGTTTCACCGCCGTCAGAAGGCAACACCAAAGCGTCAGCAGCCACATACGAGGTGACTATTTGGGTTTGATTTAAGAAGCCCGTGAATCGAACTGGTACTTTTCGATCCTCAACATAACGTACACAATCGGCATGAAGTGGCCCATCACCCACCATCAATCCAACTATTGAATTT
>DATBMP010000458.1:0-6309 GCA_036554845.1 Pyrinomonadaceae bacterium | reverse complement strand
TGCCGATCAACAACTTGCCTTTCGTTATCAGCGCAGTCATCAAGACGGTGGTAAACGCTATGACCAAACTCTGGGTGGAGACGGAAACCTGATTGCGGATCTCCGCAACTTGATGCTCGACTTCGGTTACTTTCGTTACTTCAAACAGGGTGTCGGGTTCTTTGATAACTTCTCAACAACGATTTCATACAACAGTCAACGCGAAGAGCGTGTGAACCAGGGTGGTCAGGGAAACCCGCTGGCTGCGATTACGCATGACAAGGAACGGACCAGAAGTTTTGGGTTCAGTTTCTATCTCGACAAACAATTTTCGCGCAACAACTTCCTCATCGGTGGTGACATCTACCGCGACCACGTAACTGCCCCTTCGTATACATTCCAACCTGACGCCAGTGGTTCTTCAACCGGCGCGGTGACCATCACACGACCACGAGTGCCAAACGGGTCTCGTTACATTTTGGCAGGGCTCTATGTTCAGGATGCTTTTGAGGCCATTCCGAACAAGCTTCGTATAAGCGGCGCGCTTCGATACAACGTCGGGTCTTATCGCTCGCGAGCTGCGAATAGTCCGACCGGCAACGGTCAGCCATTGTTCCCGGATGATTCACTGCGTGTTGCTGATTTCTCAGGACGTATCGGAGCGGTCGCCACCATCGTTGATGGCGTTAACCTGGCTTTCAATTTCAGCCGAGGTTTCCGCGCGCCGAACATCACGGCTCTTGGTTCGACCGGGCTGGTCGGTGTTGGTTATCAAGTGGCGACTACGGATGTCCTTGGGTTAGGCGCAACGATTGGCAGCACCGCCGACGCGAATGCAGTTTCAACAGGCGTTGATGTCGCTCCGCTCAGTTCCGAAACCAGTAACAATCACGACTTTAGCCTGCGGTTGCGTCGCGGTCGCTTTAATACGCATGTTGGCGGTTTCGTGATTGATTACGACAACACGATCGTTCGCCAAACATTGATCCTTCCGCCTGGGGCAGTCGGTCTGTTCCTGGGAAGCCAACAGATCGAAAGTCAGAACGCGAATGGCGCTGTCTTTGTCTCACTCTCGACAGCACCCGTTTTGGTCCAGGCCAACTTCACGAATACCAGGCTCAAAGGTTTCGAGTACGAAGCCGAGTACCGATTCAATGATCCCTGGTTGTTCGCCGGCAATTACACATACGTACACGCCGCAGATCGCGTCACCGGGGAGCCTCCCAACTTAGGCGGTGGTGGTTTACCTCCGCAAATGGGATTTTTGCGGCTGCTTTATCGGCCCTCAGCAAAACGTTACTGGATAGAAGCCTACTCGACCCTCGCCGGACGTCAGGATCGATTATCAACTTTGGATATTTCTGATCGACGCACGGGAGCTGCACGCTCGCGGCAACAGATTCAGAACTTCTTCCGTCGTGGCGCCTGTGTGCGCGGGCTTACGGCTCCAGGAGCCAGCGGGTGCGGCTCCGCTGGGGGATTTCTGATACCTACGGGCGAGACTTTGGCCCAGGTTCAGAATCGGTTACTGCCGATCGGCGCCACCATCAATGGAGTCCTGGTCGTGAATAACGACACAGCAGTGCCACTGTTCAGGGCGATTCCTGGTTATGGCTTGATCAATGTTCGAGGCGGGTTTCGCTTTAATGAAAGTCAGGAGATCTCCGTCGACTTTGAAAACATAGCCGACAAGAATTATCGCAGTCCAGGTTGGGGAATTGATGGACCAGGTCGCAGTGTTACGGTGAGGTACGGATACCGTTTCTGATCCTTTAGACTTCGTGGACCTCTTCAAATGGCAAATCCGGCTGAACGCGAGCGTCGCGGCCTGCTACGTACAACCGCATCGCAATCCACAAAATCACAAACGCCAGCGTGATCCAGATCATGGCCCAAAAGAGTGCGGGGATCCCTGTTGCATGGGCCATGTTTACGGCATCAGTAGGTACGTTAGGTCCGAATGGTGAAGATAGGAAAAAGACCGTCTTCAGATCCATCAAGGCGTTCAGTACGCACTGCACAGCCAGAAAACTAACGAAGAAGGTTGCAACTCGAGCGCTCGCGAATTTTGCGACCGCCAAAAGCCCCGCAGTAATTATCAATCCGGCGAACAGCGTAAACGGAATACCCGATAGCGCTCCCCAGGAAAAGATCGGTTTGAACAATCCGTAGATTAACGCCAGTGACAAAATGACTGCCGCCGAACCGACCAACACGGCTCTGGCAGCAACTGCCTTGCGGATCAGAATTAATAGCAAAGCCCCGTAGGCCATCGATCCGACATATCCCGCGCTTGAAACCAGTACCTGCGAAATGAATCCGCCTTGCGTGGTGTAGGTCTCACCGCTCGCATTCATCGCCACACTGAGACTTTGAACTGAGTTGCCAGTTACGAGAGCTGCAAGCGCGTGGCCACCTTCATGAATAAACGTTACGAAGATTCGGAATGGATAGGTCAGAAGCTCGGCATAAGGAATGAACCACAGCACGATCGAGATAGCGGCAGCAGCCAGTAGTGTCATTGCCTGGGGACGGGCATCTCTCGAAATACTTACTTTCATGTTCAAATCTCCGCAGTTACTTTCAATCTCAGTGGCTATTCAGAGGCTTAAACGTCAAACAAAATGGCGAGGTTCCAAGTTCTGGCGGTCAGCTGCGGGTAAAGTCTCCTGATTTGCCGCCCGTTTTTCGCTCCAGCCTGATATCCGTGATAGTTATTGCCTTATCCAACGCCTTACACATGTCATAAATTGTGAGCGCCGCAACCGAAACCGCAGTCAGTGCCTCCATCTCTACACCCGTTTGCGCGTTTGTTGCTACCTCTGACTCGAGGAAAACACCGCCCTCTTTGATTTCCGCCCGAACATCAACAAGCGTCAACGGCAATGGATGACAGAGAGGAATTAGATCCGCAGTACGTTTCGCAGCCATGATTCCCGCGATTCTTGCAGTCTCAAGCGGGTCACCCTTCGGCGAACGATGCTCGCGCAAGGCTGCTACTGTCTCGTTCGACATCTGTACCACCGCCGAGGCAGTCGCCCGCCGAGCATTGACAGACTTGTCAGTCGTGTCAACCATTCTCGCTCGGCCTTCACTATCGATGTGGGAAAGTTCTTTCAACTTAATTGAATGTTAGTCTTTGAATTGCCCAATGGCTAGTCCGGTAACTTCACGATCCTGACCACCTCGCCCTCTTCGACGCTCTTCACACCAGCGGGTATGTCTATCAAAGCTGTCGTCCGCGCAAACGCGACGAAATCTGAAGACCCGCCCCACTTCAAAGGATTAGCGATCAGACGTCCCTGTTCATCGGTAGTTAGTTGAGCGGGTAAGTAACTTTCTCGATCAGGCGAACCTTTCGTGGTTTTGCCCATGATGGCCCATCCAGCGTGGAGATAAGGATCGCGAGCACCCTGCATTGCTGATAGCGCGGCACTCGCAAACAGATTAAACGTCACTGCAACCGAGACTGGATTCCCAGGCAGACCAAACAACAGAGTTCCATTCGGAAGTTTTCCAAAGACGGTCGGTTTCCCGGGCCGAAGTGCGACGCGTTCAAAGAGAATTTGTGCGCCGAGATCTTTCAATGCGGCCTTGGTGAAGTCGTAAACGCCCATTGAAACTCCACCTGATGTGATCACTACGTCGGAACGTTCGGCCGCAGCTGCGATGGCCCGCTTGAGCTTTTCTTGATCGTCATTAGCCAACGGCAGACGCTCGACCACTGCACCACTGGCTTCTGCATAAGCGGTGATTGAATAGTTATTCGAATCTCGGATCTGATCTCGATCAGGTTTCTCGTCGACAGGTACTAATTCACTTCCGGTGGCGAGGACTGCGACTCTTGGACGTCTTGCCACCAACACTTCCGCGCAGCCGAATGCAGCCAGCACTGCCATCATCGCTGCATTAATTTGTTCTCCTGCACGAAGGACTACGCTTCCACTAACAATTTCTGCTGCGCGTCTTACGATCGATCGACCTTCCGCCACGGTTTCCAAAATCTCGACCGTGCCACTATCGACCTCGCGTGTGAGTTCAACTTGCTGCACGCTGTCGGCACCGGCTGGAACCGGAGCTCCAGTCATGATGCGCACGGCTTCACCTGGTTCCATTGTGTTGTGCCAGCCTTTGCCCGCAACCGACTCTCCGACAATCCGTAGTCGGGCAGGTACGTTCAAGGTATCTTTGGCAAGCAATGCATACCCGTCCATCTGCGCGCGATCGAAGGGAGGTAGATCCGAATCGGCAACAACATCTTGCGCCAGGAAACGTCCCCTTACGTCAGGAAGACTGACACGCTCGGCAGGTAATCGGGCAGTGTGGTCCAACACAATCTGGATGGCTTCGTTGACTGGAATCATGATCGCTGATTCATCATTCTAATCGAAAGAGTTGGCCAAAACACACGAACAGCCATCCCGCAGGATGGCTGTATATGATTGCCACAACAGGGGCGGAGTACACGGGACCCGCGCTTCCACCCAAGTCGCGTTGCATGGACCACCACCCAAGGAGCAACAATCCACTCCTGAAAAGAGCTTGTCCGGCTGTAAACATTTCACTCCTGGGAGGTGCGCTGCTGACAGGGAAGTTACAGTGTTCTCAAGAATGCAATCAGCGCCGTGCGCTCTTCGAGCGTAAGACTCAATCCAAACTCGTGACCTTTCACAGCTCGCGTGTTTACCCGATAACCGATGAAACCGGTGGGCACGTAATCGTCTTGCAAGCGTTGAATATCAAACCAATCTTCCAGCGTCGCCACCGATCCGTTGTGCTCGAATGGTCCACGGTACCAGACACCCAGCAAACTCGGGACCTTGTAGTAACCGGTCCCTCTGCGAGTGTTGAGTGCCAGGTTTGGGTCAGTATTTATGGGGATATTCAAAACATCCTTGGTTCTCGGGGCCACTTTGAAACCAGCCACCGGCGTCAACATGTTGTTTGTATAAAGCGGTGGCGTATGACAGGCGTCGCAGGCCTCAGTCATAAAAACTACGTAGCCTCGCTGCGCCAACGCATCAAACTTGTTTGGGTTGACTGGAGGTTTGAGCGAATAGATGTAAAGCGACAGCGCGTAGAGTTGTTCGTCGCTATAACGACTCTGAGTAGACGCAGCTCGTAATTCGCCGGCTGGGCGAAACTGATCATAGAGTGTGAGGTCATCGGCACCCTGGTTTAATGCCGCATAGCGCATAAGATCACCGATCGACCGCTGCCGCACGATTCCCGTGCTGTCGAGATAGAGCCGATCCTTGATACCGATCAAATCTGGTATGGCGGACGGATAAAATATGCTGGTGCCCTGACGTGCACATGAACCAGGCGGAATAGCTTCCAAGACTGACGCTAACTCGGAAAGAGACATTCGATCTGCGCGAGCGGTGTCGTCTTCTTTGATCCATGGAACTCCGTAGCGCCGGCGAATGTCGCTGCGGAGCTCTTTAAGGAACGAATCTTTGTTCTTCGACTTTCTTTCCGCGATTCGCAGCTCATAGCCAAAAGCACGATCGTCAGGGAAATTTCCCTGAGCTCCCTTAATCACCGTCCCGTCTGGCATCACACGAGTATGACATTGACCGCAAGAAAGAATCCCCAGTTCTACTTTGCCCTTTTCTCTTAAAACCCATCGCATGAACGGCATCACACCTTTACTGGTAATTGGCACCTTGTTCTTAACAAACCAGTCCATTCCGCGAATCTCTGAATACAAAGTGCCATCGGCGACAAACTCTATCGGCGCATCGAATACCATCTCACCAGCTTTGGTCCACTCGGCTTCAGACTCCAATTTAGATGGGTCGAAGATAACCTGTGGAGTTTTGCCCTTCAGTTGGGCCATGTAACCGCGTGGTTCGCGATCAGGACGGTAGACTTCGTAGCTCTTGTAGATCGGCCGAACTGGAATGCTGTAGTAATAGGAGGAAGAGATGAACTTAGTCGAGATACGCGGGTCGGCGAGTGGAAGTTGGAGGGAATTAATCGCCTCGTCGTCCCAGGTTTTAGGGATGGCTTCCGCTATTGTCGACTGCTTTTTGGGTTCTGGTTTCTGGCCCTGACTCAGGCTGGAGATCATAAGACCGAATAACGCGCATACGAGACTTAATCTAATCGTCTTCACTGCTAAGAAAACTCGATCCGGCTCAGTCTGTTTTTCGTGGAGAATGTGACTAGTATTTCGCACTCTTGTTTCTCCTCGGGTGGTTTAACCGACTGTTATCCAAGGGACAAAAGCTCTACCGTAAGGGAGGGCAACACAACACATTTAGCTTCCCTGACGGCTTTGCACAAAAAGTCTTTTGGGTACGGCTCGGCCGCACCCTTGCGGTA
>DATBMP010000087.1:0-7655 GCA_036554845.1 Pyrinomonadaceae bacterium | reverse complement strand
ACACCGCTTTGGATCCTAAGTCATCTCAGAAGGCCGATGACTAACAGATCCAAAGCGGTGTCGCGCTGCGCTTGCCACCGCACTCCAAACTTTAAGTGAGTGAAGCGATCATGAACCGCTTTTGGCACTCTCGGCTTCCTTGCCTGGCTGTTGCGTGATCCGCAGATACGGTTTTGGTGCACGCCAGCCACCTGGAAACTTTTCCTTGGCTGCTTCGTCTGAAAGCGAGGGAACGATGATCACATCTTCGCCATCCTTCCAGTTCACCGGAGTCGCCACGCTGTACTTAGCAGTAAGTTGTAGTGAATCGACGACACGGAGGATCTCTTCAAAGTTGCGTCCGGTACTCGCCGGATAGGTGATACTCAACTTGATCTTCTTGTCTGGGCCAATGACGAACACCGAACGTACGGTGAATACGTCACTGATCTCAGGATGGATCATGTCGTAGAGCTCAGCGATCTTGTGATCGGGATCCGCGATCACCGGGAAGTTGAGCGCCGTGCCCTGCGTCTCCTTGATATCCTCGGCCCACTTCTTGTGAGAATCGGTTGGGTCAACACTCAGGCCGATGACCTTGACATTTCGTCTTTCGAATTCGGGTTTGCACTTCGCGACGTAACCGAGCTCGGTTGTGCATACCGGGGTGAAATCTTTAGGGTGTGAAAACAGGATGGCCCAACTATCACCGATCCATTCATGAAACCGAATCGGGCCCTCTGTTGTATCGGCTGTGAAATCGGGTGCGATATCGCCTAAGCGTAATGCCATGTCAGTCTCCTTTCAGGACTAGAGAAACAAGAACCTCGCCAAACGACGAGATAGCGAGGTGGGCTAGAACTAACGATGATTTCAGACAGGCTTTTACCGCGAATAAACCGACATGTCAACGAAGCACTCTCAGGGCCCGGTTTTCGAATTTGGTATTGGCAGCACTCCGTGGCCGCCCGCGCAGTGTTGAGAGCTATTCGCGTTGTGTAACGGCCTTCGGAACAATGCGTATTGAATTCGTCGACGATTTCCTTGGGCGACGCGGGGGAACTCAAGGTGCCCCCTAAAAAGTGACCGCTTTACCGCTTTTGGCCGAACGATAACAACCTTCAACCAGGCTGATTGCCTTGAAACCATCAAGCGCGGTCACAGCCGGAGTTTTTCCGTAGACGATGGAATCAATAAAACTTTGATCTTCCTGAAGGTAACCCCATTTCTCTTCCTTCGGTAACTGGTGCATCGACCTTTCCACCACTCGACCATCCAGACCCTCGGTGTAGACCAGGCTCTCCATCTCGCGCGTGGCGATTGTCGTGTGGTGGCCAAAGACTTCAACTCGTTCAAAAGGGAACAGCCAGCTCGCGTCCGCGGAAGAGGCAAATGTGGCGTGCATGCCATTTGCAAATCTGAGCAACAACGAAAAGTCGTCCAGCTCAGGATATTCATGTGATGAAGCAAGTGTCTGAAGACTACTGACATCGCCGAACAGAAACCTCACCATGTCAAACATGTGAATCGTAGTCTCGTAAAGAAAGCCTCCGGTTATTTCAGGCGTTCCGACCCACTCAGGATTGAGCAGTTCCCCTCGATTCATCTTCACATGGGCCGAGTGAGGAGCGTGCGTGGTTGTGAGCAGCTGTTTCAGATAAACATACACGGGTGCGAAACGACGATTGTGGCCCACCTGAAAAACTCCGTTGGATCTGTTTGCCGCATCAAGGACCTTTTGAGCGTCGGAAAGACTTGTTGCCATCGGCTTTTCGCAGAAGACATGTTTGTTTGCGTTGGCAGCAGCGATGGCGAGTTCGGTGTGTTTGGTGTTGGGAGTGGTGATGTATACGGCGTCGCACGCATCGATTACTTCGAGCGCGGTGGTAGCGACCCTGGCACCTGAGGGTTTAGCGAGTCGTGCGGCGCGATCACTGGCGACGTCGTAGATGGATGAGATCGTAATGCGTTCGTCGTTTGCGAGAATGCCGGCGTGTACTCCTCCGATGTATCCGGCTCCGATGATTCCGATTTTCACTCGAGCTCCTCTTGATCTGTGAAGGGGAGTATCTGATTCACGAAACGAGCCAAAGCGGTGTCGCGTTTCACTAACCGCACTCCAAAGATCAGGTCAACACATTCTTTGTTGCCGTGAACGCTTCGCGGGAAATTTCAAAGGGATCGCGCTCCCAATACTCGGGTCGAAAAATCTCCACACTGGCGACGCGATCGTAAGCGATGCTCTTGAATGCTTGCATCATCTCCCGCAAGGGGAGGATGCCCAAACCGGGCAGCAGCCGCTTGGAATCATGCAGCTCTTCACGTGGCAAATCTTCGGCATCATTGATGTGAAAGATGAACACGCGATCGGGATCGAGTTTTTTGATCATCTCTACGGTTGAGCCACCGGTATAGAAATGAAAACTGTCGATGACTAAGCCAACGTTTAGCATTGCAACACGGCTTACGATCTCGTTCGCTAGATCCAAAGTCTGCACACTGCAATCGGTTTGGCCCAGGAACTCGAAGCCCAGGGCCACGTCGTGTTGTTGCGCAATCGAGGCAAGTTCGCGCAACACACGCACCGATTCATCGATGATCAGTCCATGCGTTGGCGCCGGCGATGGCAACTTACCCGGCACTACCACGAGATACGGACAACGGAGCTGAGACGCTATTGAACTCAACTCTTCACACTGATTCCGGATCTGCTTGTACTCGTCAGAGGTACGAAATGTGATGTGTTCAATTGAATTGATGCTCAGCGGTTCGACGCCGGCCTCGTCAAACAAACTTCGCAATTCTGTAACTCGGTTCGTTTGCAGATAGGTGCGGAGCTTAGCCGCCCAGATCTCCACGAAGTCAAAGCCAGCCTCACTTGCCGCACGGATGTCGGTGGGCAAGTCCGCTTTCATTGTTGTCGCGCCGTTGAGTGAGAGCTTCATGGATTGACGATTTTCGATTGTCGATTGACGATTTCGTCAGAAAGAGAACAAGCTTTTCCAAAGCGATCTATTCAACAAGCTTTTCCAGAGAGATTCTATTAATTGAGAACAAGTCAGGAAGGGGGCAAGCGGACCAAAGAGCCGACTCGGCAAAGAAGAACTGAGCGCGCCCCGCAAAGACTCATTTTTGCGACAAGTGGATTCTCTGGAAACTAGCGCTGACTTGTTCTGAATTAATAAATTCCTCTTTGGAAAAGACTAATAGATCCTCTTTTGAAAACCTGCTCCTTCCAGCTTGTTCAAGTCATCTGCATTCTTCGTCGCCGCATGTAGCGTAACTCTTCGAATCACGCAATCGTCAATCGACAATCAAAAATCGTCAATTACCAACCCTTTCTCCCGATCCCGGATCAAAGAAGTGTGCCTTCGCGAGATCGAATCCAACCCAGACAGTCGATTCTACCTCAGCACGAAAGTCTGCCTCCGCTCGGGCGATAATCTTTTCGCCCGCGAGTGTCACGAACACAAAGGTCTCGCTGCCCATCAATTCACTAACGTACACAGTTGCTGGCAGCAACCCCCCTTGTTGAGTTGTTGAAACAGAAACGTGTTCGGGCCGAATGCCCAGAACCACCTCAACGTTCGTTCCATTAAACCGCGCCAGTTGCTCGTCGTGTAAGGCGAGCTTTAATCCCTCTCGCTGAAAACTTCGATTACCAGAATCCACGTGACCGGTGATGAAGTTCATTCCTGGACTGCCCACAAACTCGGCGACAAAGCGATTAGCCGGGCGATCATAAATCGTTAGTGGCGTGTCGAACTGTTGTAGCTTCCCGTTTCGCATAACAGCAACGCGATGGGCCAATGTCATCGCCTCTGCCTGGTCATGCGTGACGTAAATTGTGGTGGTGCCGAGCTCCTGCTGCAGTCGTTTCAATTCGCCGCGCATCTGTACTCGCAGACGCGCATCGAGATTCGAAAGGGGCTCGTCCATCAGGTAAGCGCGCGGTTCACGGACGATCGCCCGGGCAAGTGCGACACGCTGTCTCTCTCCGCCCGACAACTCCCGAGGTTTTCGCCCGAGAAGTTTTTCTATTTCAAGTAACTGGGCCACATTACCGACACGCTCGCGTATCTGATCTCCCGAAAGTTTTCGAATGCGCAGCGGATACGAAATGTTGTCGGTTACCGTCATGTGTGGATAGAGCGCGTAGTTCTGAAAGACCATTGCGATATCGCGGTGCTGCGGTGGAATCTCGTTCACTCGTTGTTCGCCAATATAAATATCACCCGAGGTGACATCTTCCAGGCCTGCGAGCATTCGTAAGGTTGTTGATTTGCCACATCCGGATGGACCAAGCAGCACAACCAGCTCTCCGTCGTTGATTGACAACGAGAGATCGTCGACGACCGCGGTGTTACCAAAGGTCTTGGTGACGTTGTGAAACTTGATGCCCATCTGGTGAGTTAGCCTTTCACCGCGCCTAAGGAAAGTCCTCTCACGAGATATTTCTGGACCGCCAAGGCAAACACTAGTATTGGAAGCATGGCGACGATTCCGGCCGCGCTCATCACACCCCACTTGATTTCATACTGCGTCACACGTCCTGCAATCCCGACGGGCAGAGTCATGGCCTCGTCGGTTTGAGTCATCACGAGCGCGAACAGAAACTCATTCCAGGAAATAATCAGACAGAAGACCGCAGTGGCGGCAAGTCCGGGGGCAACCAGCGGCAACAACACCCGGCGCAATGCTCCCATGCGCGAGTCACCGTCGATCATCGCCGCATCCTCCAACTCGCGAGGGATCTCGAGAAAGAAGCCGCGCATCATCCAGACCACAAACGGCAGATTGAATCCGGTGTAGAGAATTATTAGCGCCAGTCGAGTGTTAAGAAGCCCGAGATCGCGCATCATCAGGAAGAGTGGTACTGCCGTGACAATCGGAGGAAACATTCGCGTGGAAAGAATCCAGAGCGCGAGTTTTCGGTCGAGTCGTCGAGGCATGCGGAATCGCGCCAACGCGTATGCTGCCAATGTACCGATGATTAGCGCGCAGATAGTCGAACCTGTGGAGACAATTGCGCTCGTAATCAGATACTGCCCAAATGATCGAGTTAAGAAAGCGTCTCGGTAGTGTGCAAGCGTGGGCGAAAAAGAGAACCAGAGAGGTGGCACTGCAAACTGGTCCACCTCATTCTTTAGCGAGATCGTCAGCATCCAGTAAACCGGTATAACCGCGGCCATGAGCGCCAACACTATGAACGCATATCGAACCAGGTTCTTTGTCTTTATCACTTAAGACTCGCTTGTTTGCAGCACGCGGATGTAAAGAGCGCTAATGATGTTTGTTAAGAGCAGCAGCGCAAAGGACATTGCTGCCGCGTAACCAAAATCAGAGAAACGGAAAGCCGACCGGTAGATATAAAGACTGATCGTCTCAGTGGCGAAACCTGGACCACCTTCAGTAAGAATGAATATCTGATCAAAAGCCCGCAACAGATCCATCGTCCTTAAGAGAAGGGCGACGAGAATTGCAGGTTTCAAAAGCGGTAGAGTTATGTGCCTGAAGGTTTGCCATGGACTCGAGCCATCGATACGTGCAGCTTCGTAAGGTTCCTGCGGAATCGCTTGCAATCCAGCAAGCAAGATCAGAAACATGAATGGCGTCCACTGCCAAACGTCAGCGACGATAACCGAGAGCATTGCAAGCTTCGGCGACGAGGTCCAGGTAAGGTTCGTCGTATCAAGGCCAAAACTTCGAAGTGTTCCATTCACTGCACCAAAATTGGCGTTGAGCATCAACCGCCAGATGACACCGACCACCACGGTGGGCAACATCATCGGAATCAACAATCCAGCGCGAAAGAAGCGGCGACCCCGAAATTGATGATTGAGGAGCAGCGCGAGAACCAGACCGAGCAGAAACTCAAGTGTTAACGCGCCTGCGGCGTAGAAAAATGTGTGAGCGAGTGCAGCAAGGAAGAATTGGTCTGAGAAAAGGCGTGTGAAGTTGGCGAGGCCCCATCCTGACGTGCCAGCAGAAGACACTTGCAGGCTGAGGGTTATTGCATGAAACAACGGATAGATCGACAGCGCCAAAAGCACCGCGATAGTTGGTGCCACGAGAAGATAGGCGAGCGTTTTATCGCAAACGGTTCTTTTCACGTTGAGTCAGCATCGCCAACCGCGGCGAATGAGGATGACGCGGATCTTTTCCACAGGTTGCCAATGACAATTACCACCCCCACCAATCCCGCTCTATCTGCATTCCTCACCTTCCGCGTTCCAGAATCTCTGCAATCTCCGCGTTCGCCTGGCCCATCGCGTCCTCGGCAGAAAGTTCACCACTGTTCGCTTTTGAAAGATAGATTCCAAAGACGTTTTCAATCTCGTTCCAAAGAGGGGTGCGTGGCCGCGGACGTGAAGATTCCAGCGAACTCAACTGTGCCGGATACGAAGGGAACTTTGCTACCAACTCTGGATCTTTAAAGAGTGACGTACGCGTCGGTGGATTTCCCAAAAGCGCGGATCGTTTCATTTGCGCAGCACTGGTGGCCCACAACAGAAAATCGATTGCCGCGTCTTTGTTCTTTGCCGCTTCAGGAATAGCAATTAACCAGTTTCCTATTTCTGCTCGTCCCGGATTCTTCGCTGCGGGAAGTAATGCAAACTCAATCTGCCCGATCACACGAGATTTCGCAGGATCGCTGAACGAGCTGATCCATGCGGGCCAGTTGATCGACATTGCCGCCGTTCCTTGCAACAGATGCGCACCTACGTCATCAGCATTGAAACTTGCGTAACCCGGGGGCGAATGTTTGCCGAGTTCCATCATCATTTTCAGCGCTGCTACACCTTCCGGAGTGTTTACGGTCGGCTGGCCCTGCGCATTGAACATCTCACCACCGAAAGCCCAAAAGATCGGCATGAAATCGGCAACGGCAGCATTACCTTGCGCCGCGCGCATCACGTAGCCGTAAACTCGACCACCGCCTGGCGCCCCGTTTTGCTCGCGCTCTCCAATCGTTCGTGCCGCAATAAGCACCTCATCCCAGGTATTTGGTTCCGGTAAGCCGTGCTTCGCAAAAAGATCTTTGCGATAGAAGAAGAGTTGTGAGTTGCCAACGTAGGGCAGCGCAAAGAGCTTTCCTGTTTCGTAAGGCTCTTGACACAGCGCGAGTGACGTGCGAACAAAGTCTGCGTCAGGACCGTTGTGGCCACGCGCCGCGAGTAGAGGCGACAGATCGGTCAACAGGTTTTGTGAAGCAAACTTTGGGAACCACGGATCGTCAAGCATGATCAAGTCGTATGCACCAGTGCGCGCAGTCAGATCGATCAGCTCTTTCTCGAACAAGTTGGCGTACGGAAACTCCACAATATTTATGTGCCGGCCGGTTTGTGATTCGTAATCACGTGCTGCCTGTTTGAGGGCATCACCTTCGACGCCAGAATTGACTGCCAACGTGAGATTGCGACCATCACCGGTACCGGTGCGACAACTGGTGACGAGTAGAAACAGAATTAGAACTGAAAGAAGGACAGGTAGGATTTTCAAGTCGGCGTCTCAGCGTTTCGGAGGTTGAAGAGCGCCTTATTGGAACCTAAATGATTGGGGAAAGTAAATTGAGAAGATACAATCAGCTCTGGAGTGCGGTGGCAAGCGCAGCGCGACCGCGCTTTGGATTTCAGATAGTTGGGGATTGCTGATTCAAACTTGGAATCCAAAGC
>DATBMP010000395.1:0-5275 GCA_036554845.1 Pyrinomonadaceae bacterium | reverse complement strand
GACCTCGGGCGATCGCGTCGGCCAGCGCGACCATGTTTGAGCCACGGCCTGAGATTAAGATGGCGATGCGCATGGGCGATTGTCGATTGTTGGTTTCCGATTCATTGCCAATTTCCGATTGCCGATTTCTAATTGGTACCGATGATCTGCTTTTATTCGGCAATCGACATTCGGTTGGCCAGGGATCGCCGTTGTTCACTCCGATTGCCGATTTCTAACTGTTACCGATGATCTGCTTTTAAATCGAAAATCGGCAATCGACAATCGACAATCCCTATTCCCTCACCCCTGGATCACTTGACCGATCTCATAACACTGCTCTCCGCGGCTTTCGAAATGGCGTTTGATAGTCGTTACTTGATCGGCGGCGCAAACAATAACCATCCCCACACCCATGTTGAAACTGCGATACATCTCACTTTCTGAAACAGATCCCAGCTGCTGCATCAGTTCGTAGATCGGCAATACGGGCCAGCTTCCCTTCCTGATCTCGAAGGCCGTTCCGGCAGGCAGGATCCGTGGAATGTTATCCGTCAGTCCGCCACCAGTGATGTGGGCCAGTCCTTTTATGATTCCCGTATCAAGCAGTTGGTCCAGAGGCGCCAGATAAGATAGGTGCGGTTGCAGTAGTGCTTCACCGACTGTCAAACCAACAGAATCAAGCTTCGTGTTTACTTCGTACCCTGCGGTCTCCAAAAGCAGCTTGCGGGCGAATGAGTAGCCGTTCGTGTGAAGGCCCACCGAAGGCAATCCAAGTAACACATCACCCGGGACGATCGACTTGCCATCAATCACCTTCGCGCGATCGACTACGCCAACAATAAAGCCCGCGATGTCGTATTCACCCGCCGCGTAGAATCCCGGCATTTCCGCGGTCTCGCCACCCAACAACACGCAGCCATTCTCACGACACCCAGTGGTGATCCCCTCAACGATTGAGGCAACTGTTTCAGGCAGCAACTTACCGGTCGCTATGTAGTCGAGGAAGAAGAGTGGACGAGCACCCTGGACCAAAATGTCGTTCACACAATGATTCACCAGATCGCGGCCGACTGTGTTGTGAATACCGGTGAGAAAAGCGATCTTCAGTTTTGTGCCGACGCCATCTGCGGAAGCAACCAGCACGGGTTGTTGCAGCTGGGGAAATGCTCCGTCAAACATCCCGCCAAAGCTTCCGATTTCTGAGAGCGTACGTTCGTTAAAAGTTTGGCGGGCGAGCTCTTTAATTCGCGCCGTCGCTCGATCAGCGGCATCGATGTCCACACCGGCGTCGCTGTACGTTACTGGTCTCGAGTTACTCATCCGTAACTTCCGCTATCTACCCGCTGCACTGTTGCGGTTCGAAGTTCTGGGCTTCGGAGGTGGTCCAAAATCGCCGTACGCAATGAAGCCCGCCCTTGCTGAATCGTCTTTCTGCGCCACTCGTCCCACCCATAGGTCGCTCGCGGGTTCCTTTGATGACTTAATCGAATAGTCGCTCGTTCCGCCCTTGGTAACTATTGAGATTTCACCGTGGAGATCGGTTCGATAAAGTTTGACGTTGCTGGATTGCAGACGGTCCAGAACCAACTGGGAGGGATGTCCGTAACGGTTCCACTCTCCCGCCGAAACGATCGCAACTTCGGGCTGAACACGCTTGAGAAAATCTGCACTGCTTGAATATTTCGAACCATGATGCGAGACCTTCAGGATGGTGGCTTTTAGATTCAGATCCTTTGTCAACATGCGATGTTCAGTCTGCTCTTCAGCATCACCAGGTAGCAACATCGAGAAGTTACCGTAATCCAATCGCATTACAACTGAATTGGCGTTCGGATCGTTCCCACCGGTCTTCATCTGTTCGCGAGTAAATAATGGTTCGGAAGGACCAAGGATCGTAAGTCGAGCGCCATCGCCCAGATCATATTGTTTCCCGGGTTCGGCCTTTTCGTAAGTAGCACCACTCTGAGTGACGGCCGCTTTGTAGTCATCAAAAAACTTCGTCACTGACGCTGTTCTATCCTGCCTTCGTGTTGCAGGTTGCCTTCGCGAGCCCGGTGCGACTCCGACCGTTGCCGGTTGAGATTGAAGTGCGGCTGGAACTGACGGCGATGCCCCATTGTCGATCACGTTCAGCACCTTGGTTGCTTTGAACACTTCGTCAGCTGCGCCGATGTGATCGGGATGTGGATGTGTGGCGATGAAGAAGTCGAGCTGCTGAATGTTGTGACGCTTCAATGCTTCCAAAACAACTTTGCCCTTTCCTGTATCGCCGGCGTCGATCAGGACCGTTTTACCTGATGGCGAAACAATCAAAATAGAGTCGCCGTTGACTGGTCCAACATCGAGGACATGAACTCGCAGCTCTTTGCCAGACGCCGGTGGAGGCTGAGTTCTCCACCACGGCAGCGCGTATTTGTAACCGAAATAACCGGCCGTGCCGAAAACAACCAACAGCACTGCAACAGCACAGCCACATCCTCTTGTCGCCCGGCTCAATCTTCCCTCCAACTGCTGCCTTCGCTCCAGCAGCAAAAATCCTTGTATTCAAATGATGGGGAGAGAATCTGCGTGAGAAATGAGGTTTCGCTTGCGATTATCACAGGTCACTCATGCCACGGTTTCGTGGTCGCGCTCCCACAAGGTTTCTGCTTCTTGAGTGATCCGCGTCGGATACTTCTCGTTCCAGCAAGCAACACACGATGAATTCGGACTGATGCCAGTCGCTTCAATCATGCCGTCCAGTGAAAGATAACCGAGCGAATCGGCCTCAACGAAACGGCAGATTTCATCGACAGACATCTGTGCGGCAATCAGCTCCGCTTTATCAGGAGTGTCTACTCCGTAGTAACACGGACTGATCGTTGGCGGACAGCTGATGCGCAGGTGAATCTCTTTAGCTCCCGCGTCTCGCACCATGCGAACGATCTTCTTCGAAGTCGTGCCGCGCACAATCGAGTCGTCGATTAAGACGACGCGCTTGCCTTCAATCAAACCACGAACCGGGTTGAGCTTGATGCGCACGCCAAACGAACGAATGGATTGTTTGGGTTCAATGAAGGTTCGACCGACATAGTGATTTCGCACCAGACCAAAGCGGAAACTGATCCCGCTTTGCGCAGAGTATCCGATTGCTGCCGCAGTCCCTGAATCCGGAACAGGCACGACAATGTCAGCGTCCGCAGGTTGCTCGATGGCCAGTTGCCGGCCCATTCGATGACGTGACTCGTTTACCGATTGGCCGTAGATCAGAGAGTCTGGTCGGGCGAAGTAGACATGCTCGAACAGACACATTGCATGTCGTTGTGGCGGAAACGGAAAAGAAGATCGCAGTCCCTGATCGTCTATGACGATCATCTCGCCGGGTTCGACATCACGAACATATTCAGCTTCAATCAAATCAAACGCACAGGTCTCAGAAGCGATCACCCAGGCAGTTCCCAAACGTCCCAGGGCCAACGGTCGAAATCCGCGAGGATCCCTGACTGCGATCAACTCACGCGGCGTGAGAAAGAGCATCGAGAATGCGCCTTCTGTGTCGCGCAACACCTCAGGAACTGCCTCGGCAACTGATGATGCGCGTGATCGAGCGATGCCGTGAAGTACGACCTCGGTATCAGAAGTTCCAGAGAAGATTGCACCTTCGCGCTCGAGCTTCCGTTTCTCTTCACTTGCGAAGGGTAAGTTTCCGTTGTGACAGACGGCAATTTGTCCATGCTGGCAGGTAACCAGGAACGGTTGGGCTTCACGAATTGAGACTTCGCCGGCTGTTGAATATCTGACGTGACCGATGGCGCTTGCACCATTGAGTCGATCGAGACGAACCTGATCAAAGGCATCAGCAACATGGCCCATCGCGAGTTCCTGGCGAAGCTCACCAAGGTTAGAACTTACGATGCCACACGACTCTTGCCCGCGATGTTGAAGTGCATACAAGCCGAGGTAAGTCAGCCTTGCGGCCTCAGCGTGTCCGAAGATTCCAAAGACGCCACACTCGTCGCTAAACTTGTCTTGGTGCATTTGACCTGATGTTCTTCCGGGGAGAATTCAGCAATTTGGGGATTGCACTGTGAGCTTACTTCGCATTTTGAAACCTTTCAACCTGGAGTGGTCATTAGGCGCAGCCTTATTGCAGGGGATGCTGACGGTAAGGCAGGGCCTTACCGCAAGGGGTGCGGCAGAGCCGCCGCCAGCGTAGCTTCCGAACTCCTACCTCTGACTTCTGACTTCTGACCATTGACCACTGACTTCTGACCTCTGACGGTACACAATTCTTCTCCACTTCGGTATCATCGGCATCGTCTCGCCGTCTCAATTGACATTTCGGTTTACCTGAATTGACTGAAACCCTTTCTTACAAGCTTCTAACAATAGTGCTTCGTTTGGGCCTGCTCGCGGCGCTCTTTGCGGGTGCCTGGCTCGTGTACAGTCGTCTGCCTGAACAGAAATCGGCCGGCGACCACCAGGTGCCAGCGACCTCGCTCCGCATCGTTCTTGATGCCGGCATTCGCGACGCTGACGTGGACATTCCAATCGAGCTCTATCCCATCGATGTGGTGGCAGTGCGCAATGAGTATTTCGCTGAACGCCGTGCGGGTAAACGATACGAAGATTTTTTGAAAGAGCGCATGGCTGGGCGCTCAAAAATAAGCGCGCGTCTTGATATGCAGGGACAGACGACGGTTGCGGTAAGCCCGGGCAACTGGTGGATTCATGCTTTGATAACTGGGGACGAAGACCTCGAGTGGCGGCTGCCGGTAAGTGTCGGTGGTCAGAAGCAAACTGTTGAGTTGACGCCGCAGAATGCTTACACGCGATCGAAGACGTTCTGATAGATTTCGGATTGCGGATTTAGGATTGGAAACCAAGACCAAAAGCAAAGACCAAAGTCCCAAGATTAAAGACCAAACCCACTACCACAGTTATCGGCACCACCAACGAATATCCCAAAGATGAAAGCCCTGCGGGTAGAAAAACGCGATCTCGCTGTTAAGGAGATCGAGAAACCACAGCGAGGAGCAGAAGCAGTCGTTCGTGTTCTCTTGTCCGGAATCTGCAACACGGATCTCGAGATCTCCCGTGGCTATGCAAACTTCAAAGGCACCATCGGTCACGAATTTGTCGGTATGGTTGAAGACGCTGCCGATTACTCGTGGGTGGGCCAACGCGTCGTTGGTGAGATCAACGTTGGTTGCGGAAGTTGCCAACTCTGCCGCGGTGGCGACCCGCGACATTGTCCCGCTCGAACGGTGTTGGGAATCGTTGGACGCGATGGCGCGCACGCCGACTTCCTCAC
>DATBMP010000347.1:0-5981 GCA_036554845.1 Pyrinomonadaceae bacterium | reverse complement strand
GGACCTTGGTCGGGAGTTGTTACCCGTGGTGACACGAGAGGAAGCGGACTTCCTAACTGGTGGGAGGGCTCCTTTGCACAAAAGTTTTGTCAGCACCGGGCCCAAGCCCGGTCTGAATGAGAGGTCAGCCACTACCCGGGTTGGGTTGGCACCAAAACAAGACTTTTGGTGCAAGCCTGTAGGGGACGACGGCAGTTCTGAATTCCGGCGACCTTTATTCGTTTAAGAGAGAAAGAGAAGGATCAGGATGGAGAGACCCAAGGGTTTTCGAGTTTTCATGGGTTTGTAAGCGTTCAAGGCATCGTCCGTCCGTGTGTGGTGCCGCACGCCGCATACGCAACCGGACGGTAAAGCGCCCCGCAGCTTTCGGGCTGGCGGGGCGCAATTTTTTTCTGATACGGTCTTGGTCTTTGGTCTTTGTCAGTGGTCCGTTGCACTGACAACTACGGCCCATTCCCAATCGCGGTCGTCGGCTCATACTCCTCACTACCTGTCGGTACCGTGCTGCGCGTGTCTGCTAGACGCATCGCCAACACTGTCGGTCGGTAGGTAAACGCTCTTGGACCACCACGTGATGTCTGAACCTGCTTAACCAGATAGTCCTGGTTATCTCGAAACCTCGAAACATTTCCTCGCTGATTGAAGATCACAAACAATAAGATCTCGCCACTCGTGGTCCTCATCTGACCCACCAGCGAGCTAACGCCGCCGTCCGTCCTCACGAGTGTTCCCGTCTTGGCAATCACACTGCCCCGCCACATGGGACCGGTAAACCGCTCCTGCAGAGTGCCAGGATCGACACCCGCCACCGGCATGATGTCCGTAGTCGAGAGTTTGTATTTACGTAGCTCTTCTCGCAGCGCTCGAAAGACTTTCATCATCGCGCGCGGTGAAACTCGATTAACACCAAGTCCGCTCAGTGACGCAAATCGCAGCTCTGACGGTGGTATTCCGAGTGACTTCGTCAACGTATTTTGGACTGAATCAACACCGCCCAGACTGTCCCCCAGGCGTTCGGCCATGAAGTTATTCGAGTAACAGAGCAGAACCTTGAGTATGTCCGTGAGCTTGCTCGATTGATGAGTCAGCACGAGCTTGGCACCAGGCGCAACAGGATTCACATAGACATCCCCCATCACCGCGACACTTGGTACTGAAGATAATGCTGAGTGATCTCCCAGTGCGGAGCGCGCGTACGTCCACGCATTCGCAGCTTCCGCAGGTCGTAATGTTGAATCCAGAGTGTCGTACAGTCCTTCTCCGGAGCGTCGCGCCGACCAGTTGAAGTTCATCGTAAAGCCAGGAGCCACGATCAAATCACCCGTGACAGTACGGATGCCAAGCCCATTCAGCTGACGAGCCAGCATTACAGCGTGTTCATAGTGAAAAGAGGGATCGCGACCAGAAATGTAGAGATTGCCGTGAATGGTACCAGTCGTTTTATCGATAGATCCGTTGGTCCAAAGACCGGTGTTGAATCTGTGGTTTGGTCCAAATGAACGCAGGGCTACCAGCGCGGTCGCCAATTTTATTGCGGAAGCAGGATTGAATGTTTGATCAACGGATTGAGATGAAACGGCTCTCCCATCCAATGTCTCAATCAAGACTCCTTGAAGTCCGTAAACGAGGTCCGTGTCATCCTGGACGTTCGGAGAGGGAAGCGGTGTCGGACTTGCAACCGGCAGCGGGGATGCCAGCGGCGTGGTTGCTGGCACTCGCCGGTCTTCCGGCGTCTGGGCCCAAAGAGGCACCCCTGCCATCAGAATCATGATGACAGTTAGGTTGATAAGGGAGATTCGAGAGGTGCGGGTACTCATTCTTTCTTCAGGGTTCGCCCGTCCGGCGGGTAAGTCATCATAGCACGTTCAAAGGAGACACGTTTTCTCGCGGTCGTGAGGAGAGAATGCGGCACTATGATGCCTCGAATCACGAGCATGGTTTGCTCGTCGTTCGCAAAGTCTAATTGCGTTGACAATGGAAGAAGCTCACACCTAGAATCAAATCATTGACAAACCATAGTGAGCATCGATCACCAACCGGTTAATATTGAAAGCATCTGGGCCGCACACAAGGCGCGACGAAAAGAGATACGCGCGAGGCTTGCTGAGTTTCGCGTTGTTAGAGATTCCGGTTCCGACGATCGTCTTTGGGAAGAACTGGTGTTCTGTATCTTCACCGCCGGAGCATCAGCCCGAATGGGATTGCGCTCAGTGGAAGCTGTTAGGCCGTTCCTAAAGAAAGGTAGAGCCGAACAGATGACACGTGCGTTGGTCAAAGCCGGCGCACATCGCTTCCCGAATGCTCGTCCCGGCTACATCGTGAGTACGCGCGACTTCTTACGCGCTCACTGTGGCATGCGATTGCGTATGAAGCTTGAAAGCTTCACTGATCCACTTGAACGTCGCGACTGGCTGGCGCAGGAAACGCAAATCAAGGGGTTGGGTTTCAAAGAGTCGAGCCATTTCCTGCGAAACATTGGCTACAAGGGTTACGCGATTCTTGACAAACATGTGATTCGTTGTCTTTCTGATCTGGGAATTGTCGAATCACTAAAGCCACCAGCAACTCGAACACGCTATCTGGAAGTTGAAGAAAAATTGCGGCGCTTTGCAATGGATGTCCGCGTTGACTTTGATGAACTTGATTTAGTTCTCTGGTCTATGAAAACCGGGGAAATCCTGAAGTAGAAAGCCGTAACTCAGAACTAAAGCTCGTTAAGAATAGATTGAGACTAGTTCGGAAAGTTGTAGTTATGCGGTGCCTTAATTCAAGTATTCCAACTTTGCGCTTGGCGGCCGTAGTTCTGGCCGCTTTTGCGTTTGCATTCGCAGGGACGGTTATTGGAAATGCCAAGCCCGAACCTGGCGATAAATTAACCCGAGCCGATCGTGCTCTTCGCGAAGGTGATTTCGAAGCTGCTGAAAAGATGTTTCGCGAGGCGCTGACGAAAGATCCGCATGACAAGGATGCGCGGCTTGGGTTGAGCTTTACTCTTCTAAAGCGCCGTCAACTTCAAGATGCATACGACCACGCGGCCAGAGTGATTCTCGCCGATCCGTTATCAGCTCGCGCGCATTCGTTACTTGGTGCGGCAATTCTCGCGTCAGGAGATTTTCGTAACTCTGTTGAAGAGTTCCGTACCGCGATCAGTATCAACGCTAACGACGCGCCGGCGATCGCCGGGCTGGCGATGGTTGATTTTTATGAGAACCGGTTGGACCAGGCGTTGCGAGGTCTACGTCGCGCTTCAAGCCTCGAGCCGGATGAACCTGATTACGTCTTCAATCTCGGACAGGCCGCAGCGCGCAGTGAGCGTTACAAAGAGGCCGCGGATGCATACGAACGATTCCTGTCGATCGCGCCAAAGACGGATGCCGACCGGCGTGGCAGGATTCGCGGTTTGATCGATTTCCTCCGTTATCTTGGAAAGCAATCGGCGCTCTACATTCCTTCGGGTGAGAGCAAGACTCTCGTTCCTTTTGAGTCCTTTGACGAGCGACCGATACTTCGAGTACGTGTGAATGGCGGCAAAGAGGAGTTGCGCTTCGTTCTCGATACCGGTTCAGGCATGTCGGTTGTTTCAGAACAGACTGCCAAGCGTTTAGGTTTGCGTCCCGTGGCCCAGGGTGGTCTGGCTCGTGCAGTTGGTGGTGGTGGAAAGTTCGGTATCGTGTATGGCTTCTTGTCGTCGTTGGAAATTGGCGACGTGCGTGTGCAAAACGTTCCGGTCTACATTCGGCGTTTTTACGACGAGAAGAATCCGGTCGATGGCTATGTTGGTCTTTCAATCATCTCCAAGTTCATCGCGACGGTTGATTACGGCAAGCGATTGTTCTCGTTAGTCCGTCATGGTCAGACGGACAATTTCGATGGGTGGAAACCAATCTATCGCATAGCTACACCGGATGCGCCGCGAACAACCGAATCGATAGCCAGCAGTGTTGAGATACCTTTGCGGACAACGTCGAGTGGTTTTCTGAGCGGTGAAGTCGTGCTCAATGGTCTTGAACGTCCGCAAAACTTCATCATCGATACCGGGGCGAGTATCTCAGTCGTGTCGGAAAAGCTGGCTGAGGTTGATAATCTTGATGCCTATCTTCAACCGACGCGCCTGAAAGTATTCGGAGCTGCTGGTATCGCCGAGAATGTTAAGACGTTGACACTCAGACGCGTTGCACTCGGAACGCTGATCCGCGAACATCTGAGTGCTGCTGTTTTAGATCTCGAACCCGTGAACGAGACGGCGGGGTTTAGTCAGGATGGAATTCTCGGCGGAAACTTTCTACGGCACTTTCGCGTGTCATTCGACTTTCAGCGCGGCGTCATTCGTCTCGAGCCACTCACGAAGGTCATCAGTAATCAGGAAAGTGTTCCGCAATAGATAGGTTACTGATGAAACAGAGTCTTTACCTGGAAACATCGGTCATCGGAGCCTATCTGGATAACGGCGAGCCCTTTCGTCGTGATCTGACGATTCGCTGGTGGGAGCACGAGATGCCTGACTATCGATCGGTGATCTCTCCGCTTGTCACTCGCGAGATTGAGCGAGTTGCAGAACCCCACCGCACTTCTTACTTGAAACTTATTAGCGAGCTGGAACAGGTTGAGTTGACGGATGAGGCCGCGATACTTGCCGATGGTTACATCTCACGTGGCATCTTTCATCGAAAGTACATTGCCGACGCGTTGCATGTGGCGATTGCTTCATGTCACAAGATCGATTATCTGGTAACGTGGAACTTCGGCCATCTGGCAAATGTTCGACGGCAGGCACGCATTCGGCTCTTTAATACGGCGGCCGGATTTTATGTTCCAATGATCGTAACTCCGGAGTTTTTGGTGTCTGAGGCAACGGAGAGGGTGGGGTGATTGTCGATTGACGATTTTCGATTGACGATTTTCGATCGACGATTGACGATTGACGATTGACGGCTTCGCAATTATTGCACTCTATTTCAAAAGACGAACGGCCGAATTCCGAAATCCGAATTCCGAATTCCGAAATCCAAAATTATCCGAACTCCGAAATTCCCAAATGTATCGTCGTCCAAAATTCTTAGAAGTGTTGCATGCGATAAGAGAAGAGATGTCGCGTGAGGTTGATTATGACGTCGATCTCTTCGCCGAGATGGTGCGGTCCGGGAAGCG
This sequence comes from Pyrinomonadaceae bacterium, assembly GCA_036554845.1. Lineage (GTDB taxonomy): Bacteria > Acidobacteriota > Blastocatellia > Pyrinomonadales > Pyrinomonadaceae > PSRF01. Next base: position 833 of record DATBMP010000347.1, on the reverse strand, counting down.
CCCTTCGCATGGACCAGAAAGAGTGATTCGCGGATTTCGCACTCGTGCACCACGCGACGATGAGAAAGTGAGTACGGGTGAACGTAGACAGAGAAAGCGTGCCGGGCAATAATGTTGTTCAAGCATCTCCACTAGAACAATGAATCCAACTTTCGAAACAATCGGATTAGAAGTGCCGAGCGAGAAGGCCTTTAACTATCTCGCCGAACGAGCAGGTGATCAGGGCGAGGCAACACAACTTACCCGGCGTGGCGCAGTACTTCACGGTCGTTGTTGGAAACTCGGCGAAGGTCTGGAAGTTTGGACCGTCCTTTATGAATCAGGAAGCGGTGATGTTTTCTACGCCGACTGCCGTCCCGGCTTTCGCGCGCGTTACATTCAGACCATCACCCCGTGGGCGCTCACCGAATACGATGAAGAGGGCGAGGCAGTTGTTCACGGTTATCGTGAAGGCACGGATTGTGAAGTCTTATTTGAGTTACAGAACCTGACCGAAGTTGGTGCCGGGGGCTTCCGGGCCCAGGAACTTCACGTAGCTTTGTGTGGCCTGGCCTATCGAGCGCGCGTGAGAAAAACGGCGGGTGAGACTCGCTGGCTTCCTCTGGAAAAAGCCGCACCGTCGCGCGCAGCACACGAAAATGATTGGAGCCTTTCGGGCCGCGTGGTTGCTTTTAAACCAGTTCGCAATCCGCTTTCAGGGAGCGAACTCTATTGGATTCATCTCGATCTCGAGAGCATAAAACTGGAAGTTCTCGTCAATCGCCGGGCTTTGCGGGGCGACCCACTCGATGTTGGTGTGACGGTTGATGCGGAGGTTTGGCTACAAGGACACG
>DATBMP010000333.1:0-5641 GCA_036554845.1 Pyrinomonadaceae bacterium | reverse complement strand
AGAACACCTGTTCGAAGGGAGACTCACATGAAAAAGATGACCTGTAGTGTTGCGCTTCTTGCTGTCGTTCTTTTTTGCGTTCCAGCTCGTTCCGCCGGAAAAGATTCTTCGGCCCAGGCACTCAAGCAACAAGAGCGGTATACCGTTTCGCTGGCGCTCGAGTTTAGAAAGAAAGATCAGAACAACTTCGAAAAAGTTCTCGCTTTTTTGAATCAGGCCGGACCGAATGGATTTGCAACCGGATTCGTCGTGGGCGAGGGACTGGTGATGACTGCCTATCACGTGGTTTCCGGAGACTTGGGAGATTCAAAGAAGAGAGTGCTCGGGTTTAGCCCTCTTGACGAGTTGGAGGTAAGAGTCTTCGTCAACGGTTGTAAAGCAACGGTTATAAAAGTGGATAAAGAAGCTGACCTGGCACTTCTGGATGTTTGCGATTCGGTGAAACAAAGCCGCGTTCCTTCGTTTCAAACCAGTGTGACCAAGGACGAACGGATTGTTCTGATCGCCAGTCCACATGGTTATAAGATCGTCAGCCGCGGGGTCTTTCATGGTCCCTACACACTACGAGGATTGGAGTATCTGTCTGCAAAGATGGAGGCGCGCGATGGATATTCGGGAAGTCCGGTGTACAACCAGAACGCTGAAGTAGTCGGTGTGTTCAGTGGTTATGACTGGACGAAGAAGGTCGCGCTGATTACTCCAGGTGAACGCGCACAAAAACTTCTTAGTGATTACACTTCTGAGCCGAAAACAAAGTAAGCCGGCGTACTACCCTTCAAAAATCCTTTATATACTAGTCGCGAGTTTGCCCAAAGATTGAGGGCGACTCGTGACTTTCTTTTACCGAGACTGTCATGCTCGATCTAAAAAAGCATTCACACAGACGTTACAACCAGTTGACTGGCGAATGGGTCCTGGTCTCACCTCATCGCACCGATCGACCGTGGCAAGGACAAGTAGAAGACATCCCGCAGGAGACTCTGCCCGAATACGATCCCAAGTGTTACCTGTGTCCGGGGAATTCTCGAGCCGGCGGAGTCAGCAACCCGCAATATGAAAGTACTTTTGTTTTTGAGAACGACTTTGCAGCACTAACTGCGGGTGCACCGGCGGAAACGGTCACAGTTAAGGACTTGATGATTGCTGAAGGCGAAGCGGGCGAATGTCGCGTCGTCTGTTTCTCCCCGCGCCACGACCTGACAATCTCCAAAATGGAGCCGGCGGCTCTGCGCCGGGTCGTTGACTTGTGGATCGAACAGTTTCGCGAGCTCAGTTCGAGAGAAGAGATTAATTGGGTGCAGATCTTTGAAAACCGTGGCGCGATGATGGGTGCGAGTAATCCACACCCTCATGGTCAGATTTGGGCCCACCGAAGTTTGCCGAATGAAGCCGTTAAAGAGTTGAAGGCTCAGGAGCATTATCGATCAGAAAAGGGTTCATGCCTGCTTTGCAACTACGTCACTGCTGAACTTCAGGAAAAGACCAGAGTAGTTTTAGAAAGCGAGTGTTTTGTGACCGTGGTCCCGTTCTGGGCCATCTGGCCCTTCGAGACCTTGATACTTCCCAAACGTCACGACGGTGCTATCGATCAACTCAATGACAGTGAGAGAAACGATCTGGGGATCGCACTGAAGAAGATTACAGAGACGTACGACAAACTATTCAAGGCACCGTTCTCTTACACGATGGGCTTTCACCAACGGCCGACCGATGGTCCAACACACGAGGCCTTCCACTGGCACATACATTTTTATCCCCCGCTGCTGCGCTCGGCGACGGTCAGAAAATTCATGGTGGGCTACGAACTTCTCTCGATGCCGCAGCGCGACATCACCCCGGAAGCCGCAGCCGAACGCCTGCGGAATACGGCAATTTGACCGATCACTTCACGACTGGCCCAACGCTGCTAAATTCCTAACACTTTAGGTCGGCTTTATTAGATTGGCTTTCGTCTAACCTATTGACCCGAGGGTTGTATAACATGCTATATTCCGTTGAACCTGGATTACCACCGGGTGGCCCCTCCGACAAAGGACCAACCTCATAGAAATACCGAACACGTAGCGCAGGTTTCCTATCCTGCAGACGGAGCCTATTTATGAAAACCTGTCTCCCGGGTTGCTCTTCCGAGGGGAGCCGTAACCTGAATTTGAAGGCAGCATCCAAGTCTGCCTCTCGTTCGAGCGTGAGGTTAAGTTGGCGAGTTTTCCAACTAGTCCTGCTCTTCGTATGTATCGCGGCTGTAGACGTACGCGCAGCCAGTAGTCGTCCTCCCGTTTTGTTGAGTGAAGCCTCGTCAACGCGGGCGATTGCTTTAGAGTCGGTCACGCTTCGTCCCGAACCTTTTCCGCTTACTTCGTCAGTCCTTTACAGCTCAGACCCGCGCACACGAATCTGCATTTTTGCCATGGGATTGGATCTCATGGCTGGTGAAGGCGTGGGTGCCTTCCGCGCCGATGCTGAAGACGGAGCAGGGAAGCGCTATCCACTACGTGTCGAGCACATGAGTCAGGTTCCCGGTTTTCCCGGCATCACGATGTTCATCGTTCGCCTCGCCGATGATATGGGAGACGTCGGCGACGTTCTGCTGCGCCTGAATCTGCACGGAATGGCAAGCAATCGCGTGCGCATCTCTATCGGTCATCGGCCAAGCAGTTGTCCGGGCAGCGATTGTCCCGCAGATGACGCCGGCGCTGTTGCCACACCGGCTCCAGTCGTTCCGCCGCCGGCGGATCCGCCGTTCGTGCCGGATTCATTTCTTGGACCAGCAAGCGACGCCGACACAGTGAGGATGTTGGAACAGGCTACGTGGGGGCCCACGACTGCTGAGATCGCACGCGTTAAGGCACTCGGCTTTCGCGCCTATCTAAATGAACAGTTCAATGCGCCGGTTACCAATCCGGGCAAGGGATCAAACTATCCCGATCTGACATTCCCTCTCGACGATCAAGGTGCGGAGTGCCCCAGCACGAATCCTGCAGACCCCAACTACAATCAGGCGGTATGCAATCGAGACAAGTACTCGATGTATCCGATTCAGCGAACGTTCTATACCAACTCGCTTTACGGTCAGGACCAGTTGCGACAGCGAGTGGCCTTTGCGCTGCACCAGATACTGGTCGTGTCGGGCATCAGTCCGCTGAATCGCCCAAGCTGGTACACGATGTATCTTCAGGCCCTTGATCGTGGTGCGTTTGGCAACTATCGCGTGTTGCTGCAAGACATAACTCTCAACCCGTCCATGGGCGAGTATCTCGACATGCGATTGAGCACTCGAACGAATCCGAATGAAAACTGGGCCCGCGAGGTGTTGCAGCTTTTCTCTATCGGTACTGACGAGTTGAATCTCGATGGTACCCCGAAGAGAGATTCGCAAGGAGTGCCGATTCCTTCCTACTCGCAAACCACAGTCAATGAGTTTACGAGAGTCTTTACTGGTTGGAATTTGGCGCCGCCGATCGCTCAGGGCATCGCAAACTGGCGCGATCCAATGGTGCCACGTTCCGGTTCGAGACCGCACGATGATGGTCCAAAGACGTTGTTGAGTGGTCTGGTTACTCCGGCCTGTACAGCTCCGAGCACAAATCAACAATGCGCTCAGGCAGATTTAACTCGGGCCCTGGATAATATTTTCAATCACCCGAATGTTGGACCGTTCATCGGTAAGCAGATGATCCAACATCTGGTCACGAGCAATCCGAGCCCGGCTTACGTCGAGCGCGTAGCACGGGCCTTCAACAACGATTGCGACATGCTTTACCCGTTGGATACCTGTGGCAACGTGCGCGGAAACATGAAGGCAGTGGTTCAAGCCGTCCTGCTCGATCCGGAAGCACGCGGTGATGTGAAGACGGATCCCAACTACGGCAAGTTGCGCGAGCCAGCCCAGTACATCAACAACGTGCTGCGTGCATTGGAAGTTAAGTCGTTTGATAAGACTTCAACCAGTGACGGCGTACTTGGTCGCAACTCAACTCGTAACTTCACGGGAACGTTGGACCAGCCGATTTACGAACCGGCTACCGTGTTCAGCTACTACCAACCGAGTTATGAAGTTCCGGGCACGGGAATCCTCGGCCCGGCGTTTGGAATCCTCTCAACCTCGACGACGCTTCGCCGTGCGAACAACATTAACAACCTGATCTACACGGGCGTGTCATCTAACACGTCTCCGACAACCAGTCCGGATCGACCGCGTGGTACCTCTGTCGACCTGACTAATCTGCAAACGATGTCTTCCAATCCTGGAGCTGTTGCTGACTATCTCAACGCGTTGATGCTGCACGGCACGATGTCCACTGAGGTGCGGAATACCATCATCACGGCTTTGAACGCCATTAACGATGCCGACACAACTGTTCGCGCTCGCAAGCGGGCGCAGATGGCGGCTTATCTGGTGGCAACTTCATCGCAGTACGACATACAGAGATAAAAACCATGGCTACATCACGCAGAGACTTCCTTCGTACGAGTGCATGCGCGCTCGGTAGTATGGCGTTGGCCTCCAGCCTCGAGAGCTTTGGCATCGTTCACGCCTTAACGCCGCAGGCAGCAAGCGATTACAAAGCGCTGGTCTGTATCTTCCTGAATGGCGGAAACGACGGCAACAACATGTTCGTTTCTCTGGACCAGTATGCTAGCTATGCCGCAGCACGTGGCGTAGATCTGGCAAGTCCCCAGGCGAATTTTCTCGCGGTATCACCTGTGGGAGGCGGTTCATACGGGTTCCATCCGAACATGCCTGAGGTTCGGACACTCTTTAACCAGGGTAACCTTGCAGTTCTTTGCAACAACGGACCCCTGGTTGAGCCGTTGACGAAAACCACCTACCAGAACGGTAGTGGAAAGCGGCCACTGCAACTGTTCTCACACTCGGACCAGGTTGGCCTCTTCCAGACGAGCATTGCCAATGTGGTTAGCCAGACAGGTTGGGCCGGGAGAGTTTCTGACCGGACGCACATATTGAATGGTTCAGCCTCGTTCCCCAACAACGTCTCGATCGCCGGTATCAACCTGTTTCTGACAGGTGTGGACACCAGACAGCTCGCAGTTGCTGATTCCGGCACATCACTGGCGAACGTGCTGCAACTTGATAACATTCCCAGTGGTTCGAGTAATGACAATGCCGCTCGCCTCGCCGCGTTCAATCAACTGCGCACGTACGACAACCGATTCAAGCTGGTTAAGGCAGCGAGCGATACGCGCAGTGGCGCGATCCAAACAGACCTGGCGCTGAGCAGCGTCAACCCAGTACTGACCACGGTCTTCCCGAATACTTCGCTCGGCCGCCAGCTGCTTCAAGTGGCTCGACTCATCAAAGCGTGCACGGATCCGACGGCAGGCATCAACATGAAGCGACAGATCTTCTTTACGCAGATCGGTGGTTTCGACACTCATTCGGGCCAGATCACTGGTCAGGGCAATCTGCTGACTCAGATCAGTCAGGCAATGAATGCGTTTTACAGTGCGACTGTCGAGCTGGGTGTGCAGAACAACGTGACCGCGTTCACACTTTCCGATTTCAGTCGTACCTTGCAACCATCAGGATCAGGTACGGCGGTGGGCAGCGACCATGCCTGGGGTAACAACCACTTGATCATGGGCGGCGCTGTTTTGGGAAATCGAATCTATGGAACATATC
>DATBMP010000306.1:0-10216 GCA_036554845.1 Pyrinomonadaceae bacterium | reverse complement strand
ATGGCTTTCTCTGAACGTCATCGCAGCCAACTCGCAGGTATCGAACAAGCGGACACAATCACCGTTGATCCTCACAAATGGATGTTTGTGCCCTTTTCGTGCGGCGGGGTGTTGGTTAGAGCAGGTGGGCATGTTCTTCGTGACGCATTCGATATCACGCCCGAGTATTTGAGTGAGGATCGCGGCGGCGCAGACGTCGAGTTTGATTTCTTTCGCTACGGCCAAATGGGCACGCGCCGGTTCAACTCTCTGAAGTTTTGGATGGCGCTGAAGTTTCTGGGTCGGCGTGGGTATGCTGAGATCATTGAGAGACAGATAGAGTTAACACGTTACTTCGCGTCACAAATAGATGAACTCGAGGACTTTGAGACGAGCAGTCCGGTTGAAACAGCAGTCAGTTGTTTCAAGTTCTTGCCAGCCAAAGTTCGTGAGGCTGATGGGGTAACTCAGGATCGCGTGCAACAGCGATTGCAACAACGCATCGAACAAGGTGGTGAAGCATGGTTGACTACGACCGTATTACACGGCCGACGTGCGCTGCGCGTGAACATAAACAGTTTTCTTACTGAAAAACGCCATGTTGACGATCTGGTAGAATTGCTCGTCCGCGAAAGTCGTGCGATCAAATAACTAGTTAACTAAGGATTCGGCAGTGTACGCAGTTAAAAGTTTTAGGCTGTTATTAGCGGTGATCGTAGTTGCGTGCGCGGCGACTGGGTTCTCGCAGAGAAAAACCTCTGGGCCACGTTCACTGCCCGCGATCACATCTCAGGCGCAGTTCGATTCGCTCGCAGTAACCTACGACGCAAACACTCCCTACTCGTTGCCGCATCTGATCTTCGTTATCGATCGCAAAGAGAAGAACAAGATCTACTACGTGAATAAGAAGCGCTACCCGTTTCACAAAGATTTCGTCAATGGAAACTATCTATCGCTTGAGCGCGGTCGAGAGTTCTTCGAGAACAACTACTTGAAACCCAATCGTCGTTTCATTTTGGGAACGATTGCGTATCAGACGCCCATTAAGCGTTGGACCTTTGAATTCTGGGAAGGCGATCTCGTACCTGCTGATCAGATCAAGCTTACGTTCGACATCATCAACAAGAGTTTCTTCGCCCAGGTCGCGTACAAACCGAACTCCCTACGTCAGGACGAAGCGTCGAAATCGATCGCCGGACTCGATCGGGTTCTACAGGGGGACATCAATCGCGAGCAGGACTATCAACCTTTGAACCTTGCACGCGGCATTGGTCGCGTTCACGTCATCGCGAAACTCGACGAACACGTTGAGATTGGTTCCAACGAGATACTTGTGCTCGATGAAGTGCCAGTCCAACTCCCACCTGTCGCCGGCATCATTACGTCGCAGCCGTCGACACCTTTGTCGCACATCAATTTACTGGCAAAGGGTTGGGGTGTTCCCAACGCATATATCAAAAACGCGCATGAGCTATTGAGACAGCACGATGGTTGGTGGGTAAGTTTTGAGACCAGGCGTGACGGGTATTCGATCAAGCGAGCGGACATCGACCAGGTGCGTGAGTATCAACGTCGTATGGCCCAACGTCTGGACGTTGTGAAGCCGCGTTACAACTTGCAAGAGACGCGACTGCTCAATCTGCGCCTGCAACGAGCCGGAGCAAGTCTCGCGTTTGGTGGAAAGTCGGCAAATCTTGGTGAAGTCGCGAACGCTCGATTGCCCGGCATCATTGTTCCGAATGGATTCACGATTCCGTTTCATTACTACGACGCCTTTATTCACGACAACAACATCGACGATGAGATCTACGAGATGCTGAACGACCAGAAGTTCGTTCATGATCCCGCGTTTCGTCGCGAACGGTTAATCGCCTTGCGAGCGCGCATTCAGAAAGGTGAATTCTCGCCCCAATTGCAACAAGCGGTTTTGCAGAAAGTTGCAGCAGAGTTCGCCGGCAAGGGTCTGTTCGTCAGGAGTTCATCGAACTCGGAAGACTTGCCGAACTTCAGTGGTGCGGGTTTATACACCACTGTCCCGAACGTAAAGGACGAACGCGAACTGATCGAAGCCGTAAAGACTGTTTGGGCCTCGCTCTGGAACTTCGAAGCGTACGAGGCGCGCGAACGGGCCAGTGTGGACCACACAAAGATCTTTATGGCGGTATTGATTCAGGAAGGAATCAACTCTGAAAGTTCCGGTGTGATGATCACAACCGACCCTTACGACACCCAAAACAAAGGCGCAATCTACATCAGCGCGAAACGTGGCTTGGGTATCAAGGTCGTCGAAGGAAAGAGGGTCGCTGAGCAGATCATCTTCAGGCCAAGGGCGAATGCGGTGCAGGTTTTGACGCGCTCCGCGGAAGACAGTCTGCTGACATTTGACGAGAACGGTGGAATCAAAGAGGTACCGATTACGGGAGAACGTGCGGTGTTGACCGACGATGTGATTCGTCGATTGGTGAAAGCGGCGACAGGAATCAAGCGAGTGTTTGGCAGTCGTGACCAGGACATCGAATGGGCTTTCATGAAGGGGCAGATCTACATTGTTCAGTCACGACCATTCATCGCGGGCAGTTAGCAAGGACACTCGATGTGGGTTGACAAGTGGCTGGTTCATTTTCGGCGAAGCCGAGTTCAAGGAACACATTCACTCTTTAGGCAAACCTGATGACTAAATCAATTTTTGCAGAAGGCATCCTCAACGACCACGTTGCCTTTGTCACCGGCGGTGGCACCGGGATAACGGGTGGTGTCGCACGTGCGCTCGCTGAAGCTGGAGCAGCGGTGGCACTCGTCAGTCGCAGGATGGAACATCTTGAACCGGCCGCTGCAGCGATCAACGAAAAGGGAGGAAAAGCCTTCCCGGTCGTCGCCGACGTCCGCAACCCCGATGAAGTAGAAAAAGCAGTTGCTGCGACGGTTGAACAGTTTGGAAAGATCGACATAGTGGTAAACGGGGCGGCAGGAAATTTTCTCTGTGCAGCTGAAGAACTTTCTCCCAATGGCTTTGGCACGGTGGTCGATATAGATCTGAAGGGTACCTTCAATGTCTCGCGCGCCGCGTTTACCGAATTGAAGAGGAACGCGGGTCACATCCTGAATATCAGTGCCACACTTCATTACCTTGGAACGCCGATGCAACTTCACGTCTCTGCCGCCAAAGCCGGAGTGGACGCGTTAACCCGCAACCTGGCAGTTGAGTGGGGACGCTACGGCATACGCGTGAATGCAATTGCGCCTGGTCCAATTGAAGATACGGAAGGAATGAAGCGGCTGGTGCCTGAACCGATCAAACAGAAACTGCGTCAGCGTGTGCCGCTCGGACGTTTTGGCTTGATAGCCGACATCGAGAACGCCGCTGTGTTTCTTTGTTCCGACGCGGCCAGTTATATCAACGGTGCCGTGCTGGTGGTTGATGGCGGACACTGGCTGGCGGCGAATCGCTTGTTGTGAAACGGCCTTGCCTCAAAAGTTTGATCATACTCTCATTCACACCGGGCTTCAGCCCGGTGAGCAGTGCACAAAAAGTCTTTTGGGTACGGCTCTGCCGCACCCTTGCGGTAAGCCTTCGGCTCACCGTTGGTCCAACTTAAACATCAGGCTATGCCTAACTGTTCCATCTTTGAGGCCTAGCCTCGATCAAAATTTATGAGGGTTCGGTAAGCCGCAGGCTTACCGCAAGGGTGCGGCCGAGCCGGAACTCCAAAAAGGACTTTTTGTTCGTAGGATTTGCAGACTTTTGGGGCAAAGCTCTGTGAACCACTGAACCATCAGATAAGATATCCACAGGTTCGTCTGAGGACTTTAGCTATCACTCCCACTGGCCTCACTAAACACTATCTAGATAAGTTTGTTTGACTGCGTTAGAGTTTTAGTCGGGAATCGAGCAAGACTCGGTGGTGGGTCAGACCATCTAAAACTGAGATGGGCGGGGCATGAGAGTTAGTACCACCCCACGGGTAGCGGGTGGATCTTCGATATTGCCGATTGATGACTGCCAATTGCCGATTTCCGTAATGCATCAATCGGCAATCATTAATCGACAATCAACAATCTCCGGGCCTCTCAACGCTTGAACCTTATGTTGGACCTTCAACCCGCATCTTTCGAAGAATTCGAGAACGAAGCCACTCAGGGGAATGTCGTTCCGATTGTGCGCACCATTCTCGCGGATCTCCAGACACCGGTTAGCGCTTTTATGCGCCTGGCCCGCGATGCGCGATACGCTTTTCTGCTTGAGTCGGTGGAGGGCGGCGAACGAATAGCGCGTTACTCGTTTCTTGGCATCAATCCGGAAATGATTGTGCGCGGCTTCGAGTCCCACACAATTGTTCAGAGCAATGATAAGAACGAAGTCTTTCCCGTCGTCGCGACCGAGTGGATCCGCCAGTATTTTCGTGAAAGGATTCTCGCTCGTCGCGCAGGACTAGTTCCTTTTGCCGGCGGTGCAGTCGGCTATTTAGGTTACGACGCTGTCGAATGGTTTGAACCGTCTCTCAAACAACCAGAACAAGGTGAGGTGGGCTCTGACACGATGCCGCTTGACCTGCTGGCGACAGGTGTTTGGATGTTCTTTCGCAACATCGTTGCTTTCGATCACGTCCGCCAAAGGATGGAGATTGTTTCAGTGGTGTTGACGGAAGAAGCCGAAGGAAGTCACACCCGTCTGCGTGAACTGTACGACGAAGCAGTTGGATGCACGACGGAACTTGAACACCTGTTGATGTCGCCGACACCGCCACCCACTCCGCCAAAGTCTCCCAAGGACACTGACCTTGGTCCAATGGAATCGAATTGGACTCGCAGTGGATTTGAAGACGCCGTACGTCGCATTCAGGGATACATTGCATCGGGCGATTGTTATCAGGCTGTTTTGTCGCAACGGTTCTCAACCAGATACTCCGGTGATCCGTTCTCAATTTATCGTGCGCTTCGCACCGTGAATCCGTCACCGTACATGTTCTATTTACGCGTTGGAGACGAATCGATTATCGGAGCTTCGCCGGAGATGCTGGTGCGCTGTCACGGGCAACGACTCGACTATCGTCCGATTGCCGGCACGCGCAAACGAGGCGCAACGGAAACGGAAGATTGGATGCTGGGTGAAGATCTCAAGACAGACGAGAAAGAGGTTGCCGAGCACATGATGCTGGTCGATCTTGGCAGAAATGATCTCGGGCGTGTGGCAGACTACGGTTCGGTGCGAACAGAAGAGTTAATGTCAATTGAGCGGTACTCGCATGTGCAGCATCTGGTTAGTACCCTGCGCGCACGATTGCGTGATGGACTCGATCGCTTTGATGCGCTGGCGGCTTGTTTCCCCGCTGGAACAGTGACCGGTGCACCGAAGATTCGGGCGATGGAGATCATTCGCGAACTCGAACCGGAACCCCGCGGAGTTTATGCCGGCTCAGTGCTTTATATGGATTACGCAGACAACCTGGACTCGTGTATTGCGATTCGAACCATCGTCTTGCGAAATGGAGTTGCTTCGGTGCAGGCCGGTGCGGGTATCGTGGCAGACTCAGTTCCTGAACACGAATACGCTGAGACGGTGAATAAAGCGCGTGGACTGTTTCGGGCGATCGAACTTGCGCAAAAAGGACTTTAAGAGAATTGTTAATCCGAGTTTGTGCCGTCATTCTAATTCTGATCTCGTTTGGCGAAGTGGTCGCACAGGAGCCGATGACCACAACCGAGCCCAGGAAAGCAAATCAGCGTCCTGTCGAAGTAGTTAATACGCCAGTTGAACCATTTGATGGGGCTTCGGTCGAGAAGATGGCAGGCCACTGTGTAACGCTCGAAACTGAGGCCGGAGCAATTGAGATCGAGATGATTCCTGAATCAGCGCCTGAATCAGTGAGAAATTTCTTGAACCTGACGGCGACTGGAGCTCTCGACACTACGACCTTTAGCCGAGTGGTGAAGGGTTTCATAATTCAGGGCGGGAATCTCTCTACGAGTGAGAAATGGGGACCCGAATTACTTCAGCGAATGGCCCGCAAGCTCCCAGACGAGCCCGGTTTGATCCGGCACGAACGAGGAATCGTATCAATGGCTCGTCCGGAAGAAGCGAACAGCGCGACGACACACTTCTTCATTCTGGTGGGAAGGGGAAGTCACCTGGATGCAAAGTTCGCGGCTTTTGGCAGAGTGACCAAAGGGATGGAAGTTGTCGATGTCATTAACAACGCGGAAGCCATCGCAGAGAAACCTGAGAAGCCGGTGAAGATCAACAAGGCGCTCGTTGTTCCATGTCCGAAGCGAACTTCTTGATTCGCTCCTTTTGAAAGATCGACTTGTGAGAAGAAACGCCTATCTACTGTTTGTACTTCTTTTGGTCCTGATGCCGGGCGGGTGTGCCAGCTCCGGTGAAGAGACAACTAGTCCCGAGTCTGCAAAGCAGCTACTTAAATTACGTGGCTATCAATTTGACCAGGCCGGGTTTTTTGCAGCAGCGGACGCAGATGATGCGTGGGCCATCAATACTTTCCTGGTGGCGGGAATGAATCCGAATACAGCTCAAGCAAACGGCGAGACGGTTTTGATGCAGGCTGCGAGACGTGGAAACATCGCAATCATGAAGGCTCTTCTAAATCGCGGTGCCGATGTGAACGCAAAGGACATGAACGGACATACGGCGCTGGTTTGGGCGGCGGACAACAGAAACACGGCAGTTGCAAATACTCTACTTGCTGCGCCTAACGTCGATGTGAATGCGCGCACCTCAAACGACGCGGGCGTTCTGGCGATCTACGTGGCTAGAAACCGCGAAGATGTCGTGCCCGCGTTGCTGGAACGAGGTGCAACTGTCAATCATCAGGATAAAGATGGTGATGCCGCACTTCATGGAGCGGCTTTGAACGGCAACGTGGCGCTGCTTCAGATGCTTTTGGATAAGGGCGCTGATCCCGACTTACGGAACAAGTTCGGCGGCACGGCGCTGATGTGGTCGGCGTCTTACGGCAACATGGGGGCGACACGGTTGTTGTTGGACAAGGGCGCGGACCCAACAATCAAGGACGAAGACGGTCTAACCGCCGCTGACTGGGCGAGGAAGAATAGACAGACTGAGTTGGTGAGACTGTTGCAGGGATTGGAAAAATAGTTGGCAGTGGTCTTTGGTTTTGGGTCTTTGGTCTTGGCTCTGCGTCCTCCGCGTCTCGGCGACCTCCGCGCTAACCTGTCTAGTGTTTGTAAGGCTTGGATTCGACACAAGGTAACGCGGTGTTGCGGAGACGCTGAGGACCCAGAGCTGAGACCCAAGCCCAAAGACCCAAGCCCAAAGACTCATTACAACTAACAACTAAACAACTGACCACTGACCACACCCAATGCTTCTGGTGATCGACAACTACGACTCCTTCACCTACAACCTGGTTCAATATCTTGGTGAACTAGGCGAACATGTCGAAGTGCGTCGCAACGATGAAGTCACAGTCGAAGATATCGAGTCGGAACTAAAGCCATCCAGAATTGTGATTTCACCAGGACCCGGCACACCCGATAACGCCGGAATCTCGCTGGAGACAATTAACCAGTTTGCGGGAAAGGTCCCGATTCTCGGCGTCTGCCTGGGCCACCAATCGATTGGCCAGGCGTTTGGCGGGAAGGTGGTTCGTGCTCCTGTACTGATGCATGGAAAGGCCTCTGAGATCTGCCATGACGGCAAGACAATCTTCGCGGGTGTTGAGGATCACTTCCGCGCGGGCAGATACCATTCACTAGTTGTCGAACGAGAGAGTTTGCCTGATTGCCTGGAAGTCTCGGCTTATACCACCGACGATGTGATCATGGGTCTCCGGCATCGCGAATTGAAGGTGGAAGGCGTGCAGTTTCATCCCGAATCAATCCTCACCATGAGCGGAAAACAGTTGTTGGAGAATTTTCTGAAACTGTAGACATTGACGATTGACGATTGGCGATTGGCGATTGGCGATTGGCGATTGGCGATTGACGATTGACGATTGACGATTGACGATTGGCGATTGGCGATTGGCGATTGACGATTGACGATTGACGGATTGAGAAGCAAATCAATTTCAGCGAATAAAATCCATTACAACGGACGCACCTTCCCCTTAAAAAAACGACAATCGACAATCGACAATCGACAATCGTCAATCCCAATACCCCATGTCCCGTCTTCACTTCTTCCTCTCTCGCTTAACACGTGGCGAACACCTGAGCCGCGGTGAAGCCTCAGCCCTGCTCGAAGCGCTATTAGCCCCTGAATCAACCGACGCACAGATCGCAGCCACTCTCGTTGCTCTCTCTACCAAAGGCGAAACCGTTGACGAACTCGCCGGGATGGCCGCAGCCTTACGTACTCGCGCCGTTCGCATCAATGGTCATCACGCTCGTTTCATCGACACAGCCGGCACTGGCTCAAGCTCCGCAAAAACCTTCAACATCTCGACCGCTGCCGCTTTTGTCATTGCCGGCGCCGGTCTGCCGGTAGCAAAACACGGCAATCGAGCAGCGAGCAGCCGTTCTGGGAGCGCAGATGTTTTGGCTGCGCTCGGAGTCAACATTTCGGCATTACCCGAGATTTCGGCACGTTGTCTTGCTGAGCTAAAGATCTGTTTCATGTTCGCTCCGCTCTATCACGGCGCAACCGCTCGCGTGGCCGCTGTCCGGCGCGAGTTGGGCATCCACACCTCATTCAACCTGCTGGGCCCATTGAGTAATCCCGCCGGAGCACCAAGACAGATCATCGGGGTCTGGCGTTTGAATCTTGTGGAGCAACTAGCTAACGCACTGGCGGCCCTCGGAACCGAGCATGCCTGGGTGGTCCATGGTCAGGATGGGCTCGATGAGATCACGCTTGCTGATCAAACAGTCGTAGCTGAGGTTAAGGACGGAACGGTTCGAACCTTTGCAGTATCGCCGGAAGACTTCGGTATGAGGCAATGCTCGTTGGACCATCTTCGTGGCGGTGATGCCCAGGCAAACGCTGAGATGGTTCGCGACGTCTTAGCGGGAGATCGAAGAGACGAAGCGCGTCACCTCGTTGTTGCCAATGCCGCAGCAGCTTTATTCGTTGGCGGCCAGGCCAGTGACCTTTGTGCGGGTGTCGGCCTTGCAGAAGAGAGCATTGATAGTGGTTCTGCGCAGGCGAAGCTCGATGAGTTGGTGCAGGCGACAAACTGAGCAGAAATTATTCGTGGACATCTTAACCAGAATCATCGAAGCGAAACGCGCGCGCGTTAACGCTGCAAAAAGCGCGATAGGTTTTGACGAGTTACGCGAGCAGGCGATTGCGACTCGAACTTCCTCTACTTCACATGCGCTGTCCCAGGCACTGTCGGCAACTAATCAAATAAACATAATCGCTGAGTTCAAGCGTCGTTCTCCATCAAAAGGCGTGATCCGTGCTGACGTTAACGAGAATGAGATGGCACGACTTTACGAACTCGGTGGTGCGGCAGCGATCTCAGTGTTGACCGAAGAGGACTATTTCGCTGGATCGCTTAACGATCTTAAGTCGGTCAAGAGATCATGCGACCTGCCCGTGCTCCGCAAGGACTTTATTTTTGGAGAGTACCAGGTGTTTGAATCGGCAGTTGCCGGAGCGGATGCGCTGCTATTGATCGTCGCGGTACTCGAAGACGAAACCTTGCGTCGCCTGCTTCGATTGACGCAGGACGAAATGGGAATGGATGCGTTGTTCGAGGTCCACACACAGGACGAACTGAAACGAGCTCTGTCGGCAGGTGCAACACTGATCGGAATCAACAATCGCGATCTAAAGACCTTTGACGTGTCTCTGGATGTTTCATTTGAGTTAGCGAAGAGCGTCACAGACGATATCACACTGGTTTCTGAAAGTGGTTTGCGTTCAGTCAGCGATCTATGCCGCCTTCGTGAAGCAGGATTCAAGGGCTTCTTAATCGGAGAGTTTCTAATGCGCGCATCCGCGCCGGATGCGGTATTGCGAGAACTTAGCCAGGCACGAGCGAGTACCTTATGACGTTTATCAAGATCTGCGGCATAACAAATCTCGAAGATGCACTGTTAGCACTTGATGCCGGCGCCGATGCGCTCGGTTTCAACTTTTACGTGCCGAGTCCCCGATACATCGCACCCGACGCGGCGCAACGGATTATCGAAAAACTACCGGCGACGATCTTGACCGTGGGGGTTTTCGTTAATGAGAAATCTCCTGAGTCCGTCGCGAGTGTCGCAGACGAAATTGGGCTAGGTGCAGTCCAACTCCACGGCGATGAGACCC
>DATBMP010000253.1:0-5451 GCA_036554845.1 Pyrinomonadaceae bacterium | reverse complement strand
AATCGAACCCGTGTCGCCGCCGTGAAAGAGAAGCGACCTATGGTAATTCAATCGAACTTCGGGGCATGGATAGTAAACTCTACCGCACTTGAAAAACTCACGAGAATGCTTACTGGACGCTGAATGGACGTCTCGTTTTGTTATCGCGTGGGCATCGTAAGATGTCTTGGTAAAACTCCATGACGACCAGCAAGAAGTTTTTTGAAGACCTAATCGTGTCGGTGTCGCTCCCGCTTTCGAGCGCTGCAAGGTACAGATCCCTCCAAACACCCGCTGAGGTCAATCAATGAACTTGTCACCGTTCGCATCTGTGAAGCGCACTTTGGTCACCGGCTTCGGTGATTGCAGATATCTCATGTGGGCCGCAATCTTCCACACAACGATTACTTTGCTAGTGTTTGCCGTAGGCCGTGCGAACCTCTTTCCGGGACTTATCGACAGCAACGGTGGGGCAAGCTTCGCCTCGGATAGTGCGGTCTATCTCACTGATGCCATCAGTCTCGTGAACAACCTGCAACAGGCTGGGATTACGGACTGGGCCAGCGCACCTTTTCCACTGCACACTAAACTCTATTCACTGGTCTTGGCCGCGCTTGGGCCGTTGGTTGGTTTTAATATCCTGGCCGCTGAACCTTTGAATCTTGTTTGTTATGTGGCCACGATTTTTCTGGTTTTCAAATTGGGCACTGAAGTCTCTGACCCACGCACCGGCCGGTTCGCCGCAATCCTCGTCGCCGTTTGGCCCACCTTTCTGCTGCACACGTCACAGATATTAAAGGACCCGCTGTTTATTTCCCTGCTGCTCGGGCTTATTTTTGTTGTTACCTGCTGTTTGACCAGATCGTTTTCCAGAACCCGCGGCCTTTGGACAGCCCTGCTGAGCGGCGCGTTGGCTATGCTGCTATGGTTTATCAAACAAGATTTGTGGGTTTTGATTTTAATAGTCGTTTTGCTCGGTGCGGGTTTTCTATGCTTGAGATTCATCCAGGCGAAACAGATTGCGAGTGGCAACCTGATTGTCGGCATCGCTCTTCTCGTCATCGCTCTTGGAGTTCCAGTGCTGGGGCGGCGATTGATAACTCCCTATCGCAATCCGAATCCGCATCCGGTCCTGCCAAACTCTGGGACCAGAACAAATCAAATCACCGATATCGCGGCCGAGCCGGAAACGCACCCGCGTGTGAAGCCACCGTCCAAGTCGTCACCACCACTTACGAGATTGCGCGAACGTCTCGTCTGGACACGCTATCTGTTTGTCAGTTATCCGGGGACGAGTTCAAACATCGATGCGGACGTGGTACTGGAAAGCTGGGGAGATATTTTCCGCTACTTGCCGCGGGCAGCGGAGATTGGATTGCTCGCTCCCTTTCCAAACATGTGGTTGACTTCAGGGGCCCAAGTCGGCCGCTCGGGAAGAGCGCTCAGCGGTCTCGAGATGTTGACGATGTACTTCGCGATGGTGCTGGCGTTGTGGGGGCTTTGGAAAAGACGCGATCAGTTGGCGATTTGGTTCCTCATAACGATTGCCATGTTCTCTGTACTTTTGCTGGGCCTGGTGGTCGCCAATATTGGTGCGTTGTACCGGATGCGTTACCCATTTTGGATCTTGCTGATCATTGTCGGAGTTGGTGGCGCTTTGCGACTACAGACGATAGAGAGCGTGCGGGCAAAAGATGTTAGATCGGTGAGGTAAGGAAAACTAGCAGGTAAGAGTTTCACTTGCCGGGATCGCCGGTGAACCGTCGCACCAGCTTCAGTCCCATCCGCCCAAAAATCGGGAATCGCTCCAGGCGTTCACGCATGCGCAGCGAAGCAGCGCCGTGAGTCGCAAAATCGATCTTTAATTGGCGTAAGTATCTTGCGGCGGCGCGTCCTTCCTCGTCGTTAACCACTCGGGCCGAATTCTGAAACTCATCGATTACTTCCTGGTAGAGACTTATCAGTTCATCGATGACCGATTCATGGCCCGCAGTGGATCGAACTAATTCGCTGACGGCGGCGGCGTCAGCTGAATCATAACGTTCGATCTCGCGCTCGAGAATGTCTGGATTCAATGGTTCGCGAAGCGTGCGGATCCCAAAATTGAGTGGACGCAACCTATCAAACTCGGCCATTGTAACCATTGGACCAACGCCACTGGCGTCGCAAAGAATCACCGCCGAGCCCACCGCTAGTGCCTCGAGCGCGCAACGGGCCTTCGCAAACACGAGATCATATTCGCCGATAATCTCTTCCGGGTGAGCGCTTTCGTTATTTTCGCCACTGCCTACGACATCGAGCTGAATATGCGCGCGGCGGCAGGCCTCGCGCACGGCTGGCAGATGCGTCTGCGAATTAGCGTAGTTGCTAAAGATCAGTGCGCGCTGAGGACGTGCCGGAAGCGGCGTGTTCCGCACTTTGAAGCGATCGAGATCTACAAAGTTAAGCAGCACACGAATTCGCTCCTCAGGGATGCCGTGAACCAGCAGGCGGTCGCGACACGGATGATCGACGGCTACATAGCGTAGGACGCGGGGAAAAACTAGCGGTGTGTCATACCAGACAGTCGAACTGTGACAAAAATGAATCGCCGGCACGCCGGGAAAATGCAACAACGCCGTCATGGTCTCCATGTGCTCGTGCCCATGGATCAAGTCCGGCACAACCTCTAACTGGTTCAGGTCGTCGACCACTGAAACCCTCGCGGCAAAGAGTTCGTGCGCGACGTTGCCAAGAATGGTGCTATACGCCAGCGGCGTATGTCCCCGTTTAAGCAGTCCCAGCGCGAGGTCTCGCACGTAAACGGTTGGACCATTTCGCGATGAAAGGGCGTTGTTTGTAATGAGAATTCGCAGTCCCACAGTCAGATGTTTTTAACGTCTATGTAAAAGTTACGGCGGATTTCACGGGCGGATAATCCCCAAGCAAGCTCTAAAAAAGGGGCGCTGCGGAATCTGCGGACAAACACCAGCTTGCTAGATTGATACTTGCGCTTCCATATTGCCTCCGAGACCAGCCTCAACCTGACACCAGAGTGCGTCGCCCAGTGGCAAAAGGTGCTCGCGGTAACGGATGACCTGGTCGTAATGTCCAGACAAAACCTGCTGTTCACCGTACTGCTCGTAGAACGGTTTATGATCGGCTGCAAAAACCGGCGGGCGATTAGGAACGCGACGTAAACACTCAACGCGAAAAGCGTCGGCTCGATTGAGCGCTATAGCTTCCCTAACTTCTGATTCCAGCTCTGAGTAAGATCGTGCCACTGCCATCTTGCGCGCGAAGGCTTCATCATCAAGTTCGAGCCTGATTGCCCGATCATCTTCCCAGGTGCCGCAACCGTTGGGTTTTCCCGTGAGTAAGAACTCAAAGTTTTCCACGCTGCGGCCGGTGGCTCGATGCGCAATTTCCACCGCCGCTCCAATTACTAAACGACAAACGTCGTGGGTTGGGTTGTACCCCTCCAACGCATCCCCAACCACACACGAAACATCTTCGTCGATCAAGTATCCAGCGAGTCTGCGCATTAATTTGCTGAAGACATCGACGTTCTGGTCGAGGATCGCAGCATAAGCCGCAGCATCGGTTAGCGGGCCGTAGAACAAACCGCTGGAAGCCCCGACCTGATCGAGAATCCTGGTGGTTGAGCGTAACCGAGAGCGCCCCGTCCGGCCCGAGCCATCGGTGAAGACAAACACCGCCGGCCGCATTACTTCAAGCCAGTGAAAAACGCGCAGTTCATGCCCGGGGTGGCCAATTACCAGAGCAGTTTTGTTGTCATGTGAAAGCACGCTGAACGACGAAAGGAAGATTATAAGAACCCTAAATTAGGATGCGGTCACGATCCACTTTTTCAAGTCGGCTCTGATCAACAACAGAAAGAGTGCGGGAGTGACCATTGAGATCAGGCCGCCTGCAATCAGTCGGGGTAGCGCCGAATCAACAAACCTAAAAGTGATGCTGGCAATGAGCACCGCAGCCCCAGCGGCAGCCACGGATAACAATGAAATTCCAATCAGTTTTGACGGAATTCCAGCCATGTACTCTCGCAAGGCTCTAACGCGATTTATGCAAGCAAAAGCATAAGCGATTATGCCCGCCCAGGCGGCGCCCGTCACCCCGAAAGCAAGAATCAAAGGATAGAGGAATACCAGAAACACGATTGCTTCCAGTATCTTTCCCGCCGCCACCTGTTTTGGCCGATTCAGGCCGAAGAAGACCATCGAGATTATCAGTGTCAATCCGCGCAGCGGAATAATTAAAGACAAAACCTTGAGCGCGGATCCCGCTGTGGCCCATGTGGGACCAAAAAGCAGTTGCACTATCTCCCTAGCTAGCAGGAAGATCGGCACAGTGACAGTAATCAGAATCAGGGAAGAGATCGTGAAGACCTTGATGAATACCCGTTCCAGGTCCTGCGGACGATTTGCTGCAATCTCTGCGTAGGCGGGAAACAGAACCCGGCCCAGGGCGAAGACCAGCATGCCAATCGGCACGCTGGCCAAATTATAAGCGAGAGCGTAATTGCCGAGCGCATTCGTGCCCAGCAAACGCCCCACCATAATATTGTCAGCCATCGTGGTGATATATGAGGCGACAGCGATTACCAGCGCAAACTTTCCAAAGGTCATCGCCCGCTGAAACGCAACCTTGTCGTATGACAACCGAGGCCGGTAGGAATGGAATGCGTAAGAGAGCATTACGCTCAGCGCAGTACTCGTTACGAGGCCAACAACCAAACTCCAAACATTGCGCAGTGCCAGCACAAGGCCAATCGTCACCACGATCCCACTGACGTGGCTGGCTAGTTCGTACCAAAAGATCCTTGCAAAACCAATTTCCTTGCGTAGGATGACCAGGCCAATGTTCTGGAAGCCTTGAATCAAAATGTTGAGGCTGAGCACGGGAATGATCAGGCGCAGTCTCGGTTGCCCGTAGAAGATTGCCAGCGGATAAGCCGACAGGATGACCAGCAGCGCAACGATCAGACTCCTCACCAGTTCCGCGGACCAGACAGTGTTCAAATGCGACTTAAGTGCGCTTTGGTCAGCGAACTTGTTCGACACGATCGAATGGTCCAATCCGATCGTCGTCAAACTGGTCAACCCTGCAATGACAGTCAAGGCCATACCCAGAAGGCCGAAGTCCTCAGGAATTAAGAGGCGCGCAATAACAATCGAACGGATAAGTCCGATCACCTGCCCCACTATTGAGGACGAGGCACTCCAGGCGACGCCGGAACGAACTCTCTTCCAAAGCGGAACACCCGTAAAATTTGTCGTGCTCGCTGAGTCAGTTATTATTTCGCCCAGCGCGGCGTTAATTGAGGACAATGAAGTCGTCCGATCAATCATTTGAGCGGTCTGCGAATATCAACCATCCGATGCCTATTATTGTTGGCGTGGCGCGTTCGGGGACCACGCTCTTGAGGCTTATGTTGGACGCCCATCCGGAACTCGCTGTGACGCACGAAGC